>JALZVY010000165.1 GCA_023300125.1 Phycisphaera sp. | reverse complement strand
CGACGCCCCGGCCTCGGCCTCAGCCTTGGCCACCGAGCCCGTCATCGACCACGACCCGCGCCCGCTCCGAGCCGCCCTGGCCGGCCTGGTCGGCATCGCCGCCGGCGGACTGCTACCAATGCTGTGGTACCTCAGCGACCGCCGGGTGCGCCGCACCCGCCAAGGCGAACTCGCGGGCACCCAAACCCCGCTGCTGGGCACCGTGCCGGTCATGGACCAAGGCCACGCTTCGGACGACGGCCCCGCCCCGGGCCCAGTCGAATCCATCGACGCGGTCCGCGCCGTGCTTGAAGCACGCGCCGAATCCGGCGACCACGCCTTCGCCGTCATCGGAGTCACCACCGGTAGCGGGGCCAGCAGCATCGCCGTGGGGCTGGCGGTCTCCATGGCCATGGCCGGGCAGCGCGTGCTGCTGGCCGATTTGTCGTGGCTGCAAACCCCCACCGACGACCCCACGACGACCGGCACCGACACCCACGCAGGCCGCGGCGTCGACGGCGTCATCGACGAGTTGGGCTACCTCGACGACGAAGACCGCGAACGCTTGGCGCTCTCCCAATACGACCTAGACGAAAGCGGCGACACCGACCCCGTGGCCCAAGGCGGATTCACCGCGCTTTTGGCCGGGGCGCCTTTGGCCCAAAGCGTGCTCGAAACCCGTCTGCCCCGGCTCTCGGTGCTCAGCGCTCTGGGCCGCGGCAAGGCCCTACGCCAAGCGTGGACCGGCCGGCTCTCCAGCAAGTGGATGCGACGCCTGGTCGAAGTATGCCGAAGCTCAGGGTACGTGATGGTCATCGACGCGGGCGCCGCCGACGGAGGGGTAGAAGGCATGCTCACCTGCGCCGCGGCCGACGGCACCTTGCTCGTGGTCACCAGCAACCAAACCCAAACCAAATTCGTGCGCTGCACCGGCCGACTCAAAATGGTGGGTGCCCAAGTCATCGGCACCGTGCTCAACCGCCACGGCCAACGCCGCATCGCCGCGGGCGACCCCGACCGCCGGCGCATCGCCGCGGGCGGCACACGCGGCTCGGGCCTCTTCGCCGCCGCCATCGAATCCCGCCGGGGCGACGACGCACGCAGTGCCCCACTGCCCCGTGACGCCGCGCCCACCCCAGACGCCGTCGACCCCATCCACGAACCGCCCGCCACGGTGCAACCCACCCCCGAACGCAAACCCCCCGCCCCGCTCACCGGCGACCACCCGGCCCCTGAGATACACGTGGTCGACGACGTCATGGACCAACTGGTCGATCACGCGATACGATCCGCCCAGACCGGGCGCAGAGGAACCACTTCCTCCGCCCAAGCTTCAGCCCCCAAGACGCCCACGCGGGCCGACCCCACCTAACGCCCGCATCGAGGCCGCACTATCCCCGCCCCGAAATCCCCCGCCCCCCGACGCGCCGCAGCTCGCCTTCTCGCATGGACCGCCACGGCATGCCGGACGGTTCGACGCGCCGTCTCAGGGGTCTGGTGCAGCGTCACCACCGCGGGCAAAAGGCTTTGGGCCACCTCCCCAAACCCTGCCGGGGCCAGCGCCACCCTGCCCGCCACCGCCGCGCCCCCCAGCGCACGCCGCGAAACTCCCCGCGAACGCGCCGCCCTGGCGTGGCTGCTTCCCAACGACACCGAACGCCGCCGCTACGCACGCAGCGAAGCCCAGGCCCACGACGCAGGCGTGCGCGATTTTCACATCGTCGACGCCGCAAACCCGCCCCAAGAAGACGTGCTCTTCGACACCCTGCGCTGGGGCGGCCAGCTACTCATCCTGGGCCAAAACGAACAAGCCGTCACCGCCTGCCGCCAACGCTTCGCCGGCTCGCCCAGCTGGTGCTGCGAACAGCCCGACAAACTGCCACCGCCGCAAGCCGTGCCCGGCGGCCCGGCCGTGCATCTCTGCACCGTCCGCAAAGTCGGCATCGAATTGCCCGGGCGACTCACCGCCCGCCACTCCTACGAAGTCCGTCTCGTCCACCGCCCCGCCGCACACCCATCCCACGAACTCGGGCCGGGGTCTGCGGGCTGGGCAGTCGAAAAACGCGTCCCCACCTTTGAAGAAACCCACGCCCGGCTCATTCAAACCCACCCCACCATCGCCCCCGCCCAAGCCAACGCCGTGGTGCGATGGCTCGTCAAAACCGCCTTCCCCCTCATGCTCACACGCGAGACCGCATTCCTGGGCCGGATACACACGTACATGCCCGCCCACCTTGCAGGCCGCACCCCCGAGCTGCTCGAAGTCGAAAAAGACCCTCGCGGGATGATCAACCGCATCCACATGACCTGGCTGCGCCAAGGCGGCGAAACCCTCTCGCAAATCGCCTTTGCCCAGCAAGCCGCCGAGATGCTCAGCGCCGCCCACCACGCGGCAGGCCTCATGCACCTCGACGTACGCCTGGGCAACCTCGTCGTCACCGAACGCGGCGTCGGGCTCATCGACTTCGGCTCCTCGGTCATGATCGACGAAAACCTCGCATCCAACCGAACCGCGCAAAAAGTGATCCACCGCACCCTCGAATCTTCGGAGATCACCGAAAACCTGATACGTCACCACAACAAAGGGCTGCTTGGCAACCCCCTTTTCAACGACCTGCCCACCCCCCCCACCGCAGGCTTTGACCTCTTTGCCCTGGCCACCTGCATGACCCGCCCCCACGACCTGGACGAATTCCGCGGGCTCGTCGCCTTCGAACCCCACAGCCCCGACGCGGTCACGCTCTCACAACTGCGCCGCCGCGTGCTCAGCCGCGCCCCGGGCCAGCCAGGCGCCATCTCCGACATGCACCAATTCGCCCAAGCCCTGCAAGAGCTCCGCACCCCCGCCAAGGGGTAGCCCCGCCCGCATGTGGGCCCACACCAGCGGCCCCACAACCATGGCGTCACGATCTGCATCGGCGTGCGTCGGCCACGCCACGGCGTCGCAAACACACAGCCAGTATTTACGCCATTTGTTCTAAACTAACCCCATGCTCCGCGTCGGCCCCCTCACGCTCAAAACCAACGGCCTACTCGCCCCGGTCGCCGGCTACTTCGACCTCGCCAACCGCCTGGTCACCCGCGGCGTGCCCGGCGTGCCCTGCCGCCCCCAGCACCTGGGCGGGCCCCACGACATCGGCGACGGCACCTACGGCGCCCTGGGCCTGGCCTTCACCGAGCTGCTCTGCCCCCACAGCCTGCTCAAAGAATCCGACAAAGCCATGTGGCGCGCCGCCACCAGCCCCGAAGACCTGCCCGTGGGCATGCAGCTCTACGGCAGCGACCCGGTCACCCTCGCCGACGCCGCCCGCTGGGCCCAAGACCACGGCGCCACCGTCATCGACATCAACATGGGCTGCCCGGTCGACAAAGTCACCAAAAAACACGGCGGCAGCAAACTGCTCTGCGAACCCGACCACGCCGTCACCCTCACCCGCGCCGTCGTGCAGGCCGTCAACGTCCCGGTCACCACCAAGATCCGCCTGGGCTGGGACGACGACCAAATCATCGCCCACACCCTGCCGCCCAAGCTCTGCGACGCCGGCTCAAGCATGGTCACCGTGCACGGCCGCACCACCGCCATGAAGTTCAAACCCAGCGTACGCCTCGAAGGCATCGCCGCGGTCGTCGAAGCTGTGAAGGCCAAGCACCCCGATATCCCCGTCATCGGCAACGGCGACATCACCACCCCCGACGACGCGGCCAAAATGATCGACGTCACCGGCTGCGACGGCATCATGGTCGCCCGCGGCGCCTTCGGCCAGCCCTGGCTCTTCCGCGACATCGCCTATCGCCTGGCCACCGGCGACAACCCCCCGCCCTACCCCCGGGCCGACCGCGCCCGCTGCGTGCTGCAACACTTCGAAAACCTCGCCCGCCTGCGCGGCGAACCCAACGCCGTGCGCACCATGAAGACCCGCATCAGCAAATACAGCGCCCACCTGCAGCCTTGGCCCGGCCTACGCCGCTCGGCCCAAACCCTCACCTGCGCCGCGTCGTTCCGCGACTTCTGGCACGCGGGCATTGAAGCGTTGGAGCGCGGCGAATCGCCGCCGGGGGCCGAAAACTTGGCCGCATCTCAGGCTTGAGTTGCTGAAGATTTTTTACGCCAAGGAAAGGCAGGAGACGCCAAGAACGCAGAGTTCGCAAAGCAATGCGGCCAAGGCGGTTTATTAGCGCCACCAGTTCACACCGCAACCGCCTCCCGTAGGGGCGGGTTTCAAACCCGCCCGCGCGTGATCGCGGGCCCCCGAGATGCCATCGCCTGCGGCCCGTCGAACGCCACGAGCGAATGACTTCGAGTCACAACGACCGCTTCAAGGCAGCGCTTCGCTTTACCACAGAGTCCACAGAGGACACAGAGGGCACAGAGAAAGGCAGCAAGGCAGTTTTAACCGCCAAGGCGCCAAGGAAGGCACCGTTTCCGCCCGCCGCGGCATCTTGCCGCCACGGCAAAGCCCCTTGGAGACCGCCACGAGTCGCATCGGTTGCAAACCAGAGGATGAACGGGGCCAGGGATGAACGGGGATGAACGGGGCCACATTTTGCTCGCCAAGCAACGGGGTATCGACAAGGGTACATCCGGCCCCATGGACATCGAACAAGGTGTGGCCCCAAGCCCTCTCCCCTGTGCGAGCGCATTCGGCGCGTTGTTGTCGGGGAGGTCAGGCATGATACGCAGCTTAGATGAGATCCTTTTAAAAACCCAACAAAACACCTAGCGAATCTCTTAGCGCCTCCCTATCTTTGTTTTACATCAGAATACCGGATACCCTCGAATCTTTGGAACGGCGCGTCAAAGCCGTTTTTTCGGTTCTGACGTCTGTGTAGCACGCCAAATGGGCGGAACACCAGAACTGATCAATCAACTGCTAGACGTCTTCTACACGCTCTCTCATGCTGAAGCTCTATAAACGTATTGACGGGGTTCTCCACTACCACGAAGCCTGGCTCAACGGCCAGACCATCTTTGAGCATTGGGGGATAGCGGGCGAACGCGGTGAATCCAAGCAACATTCGCTCCCGAAAGGCATAGAGGAAGGGAACGCAATCCTCGATGTCCTAGCGTCCGCCGCCAAGGAGGGCTTTATACCCATAGACATGGAGGACCATGCCACTCTTCTCATCGAATACTCGGTGAACGGTATGGGCTCGGGCGAAGACCTGGACAAACGCCACGCCCTCGAAGAACGCATAGGCGAGACGCTCGGTTGGACAGGCCTCGGGGCCTGTGACGGTGGCAGCATCGGATCTGGCACGATGGAGGTTTGCTGTTTTGTCGCGGACTTCGACCTTGCCAAACGTACCATCGCCGCAGACCTCGCAGGAACAGAGTTTTCCGACTTCACACGCATCTACGATGAATCCGAAGCCGCCTAACCACCGGCTGCCGTTAACCGACAACGCCCGCGAAGTGGGATGCGTTCTCGTGGCACGCCCCCCGCGGGACGTCGGCAACTGGGACCATCGCGGACCACCGCGGGGTCAGACCACTGCAAAACGCGGCGCGGGCGATAAACCTGAAATCTAGACTTACTTCACAATCATGATCTACCAACTACACAGCCGACAACTCTGGGGCGACTACGGATCCAATTTGATTAACGGAGTCTGCGGAAGGCGAGATGACCCATCCGAGCCAATCGGGATCCATCGCATGGGCCCTTTCGTCCCCCCTCTCTACTTTGTCCATTTCACTCCCGTCGTAAACGACTCGACCAAGCATCTAATGGAACAGCGGTGCCCAGGGGACTTCGATTTCCAATCGACCTACTACAAGTACATCACAAAGTTTGATTGGCACAAATGGAACTTGAATCACGACGAACCAAAGTTCTATCCGAAAGGTGGAGAACCCGATGACTACGGAATCGGCCGCCGCCGAATATCAAAAAACGCACTGGCAAAGATGGAAGCGACGTGGGAGTTGCTCGTGAAGCCCGCCAGCGTGCGGTTCCATCACCCAGAAATCGATCTCTCGGCGATGCCGGATGATTTCACACCCGACGAGTGGTGGCAAATCGAGCAGCCACTGCTGAAGATCTCTGATTCCGCCCACACAAGTATTCTTCAAAGCGGCTTTTTTACAGACAACCACTGCAAGTTCGACGTCTTCGTCTGCGGCCACACCGCGGATTGGCTACGCAGCAACCTTGCAGAGTGGTGCTACCTAAAACCAGTGCGGCACACGTTCTGCAGCGACTTCGAACAACCCCTTGCGGACGATGAACCAATTCACCGTCTGCGAGAGCTCCGTGAAAAAGGCGACGTGTGGGCTTGCAGCTGGATGCCTGAAGAACGATTCTAATATCGAATCCACAATCAATACACATCGCGTTGATAACGACCGTCGGCCACCAACGTGTCCATGCAGGCCTGCACCCCGGCTTCGCCCAGGCCTTTCTTTTCACCGATGATCGCCCGCAGCGTCGTATCCACGTCGCCGGCCATGCGGGCCGCGTCGCCGCAGACGTAGAAGTGCCCGCCGGCTTCCATCCATTCAAACAACTCGTCGGCCTGCTGGCGCACTTCGCAGTGGTCTGACCCTGCTACTGAGCCGCGAGATTTCTGGCACGCGGGGATTGATGCGTTG
>JALZVY010000164.1 GCA_023300125.1 Phycisphaera sp. | reverse complement strand
TGGGTGAGCGAGGCGGGCACGGCGTGCCCGGCGTCGATCAGGGTCTTTTCGCGGGCGGCCAGCTCCATGTCGGCGTCGGTCATCATGTCGACCAGGCCTTCAAACCCCACCTTGGGCACCCAACCCAGCTGCTTCTTGGCTTTGGTGGGGTCGCCCCACAAGAGGTCCACTTCGGCAGGCCGGTAGTAGCGGGGGTCGATCTCGACATGGTCTTCGTAGTTGAGTCCCACGCGGCCAAAGGCGCGTTCGCAGAACTGGCGCACGGTGTGGGTCTCGCCGGTGGCCACGACGTAGTCGTCGGGCGTGTCTTGCTGAAGCATCAGCCACATCTGCTCGACGTAGTCGCCGGCAAAGCCCCAGTCGCGCTTGGCGTCGAGGTTGCCCATGAACAGCTTGTCTTGCAGGCCGTGCTTGATGCGGCCCACCGCGCGGGTGATCTTGCGGGTGACGAAGGTTTCGCCGCGGCGGGGGCTCTCGTGGTTAAAGAGAATCCCGCAGCTGGCGTGCATGCCGTAGCTCTCGCGGTAGTTGATGGTGATCCAGTGGCCGTAGAGCTTGGCGCAGCCGTAGGGCGAGCGGGGGTGGAAGGGGGTGGCTTCGCTTTGCGGGGCGCTCTCGGGCATGCCGCCGAACATCTCGCTGGTGCTGGCTTGGTAGTAGCGCACGTTCACGCCGCTGGATTCTTGGAACTGCCGCACCGCTTCGAGCAGGTGAATGGTGCCCACGCCCGTGGCGTCGGCGGTGTAGATGGGCTGATCAAAGCTGACGCGGACGTGGCTTTGGGCGCCCAGGTTGTAGACCTCGGTGGGCTTGCAGGCGTTGATGGCTTTCAGCAGGCTGTTGGCGTCGGTGAGGTCGGCGTAATGCAGCTTCATCTTCGGGCCCGTGGTGTGCGGGTCGCTGTAGATGTGGTCGATGCGGTCGGTGTTAAACGTGCTGGCACGGCGGATGATGCCGTGAACTTCGTAGCCCTTGGCAAGCAGGAATTCTGCGAGGTAGGAGCCGTCCTGTCCGGTGATGCCGGTGATCAGTGCGCGGTTGGGGTTCATGGCAAACCAAAGGTCAGAGGGTGAAAGCAGGAAGGCCCCAAGGGCAAGGCAAGCGGTTTAGTGTGGCCGACATCCGGGCCGGCGTCGCCTCGCATGTCGCGAAAAGCATCTTTTTCGTAGGGGTTTTACGGAATATGCCGGTCCATGTCTTTTGGAAGCGGCCTCAGTTCTCGATCGTGCGGTGACGTTGGTACCACGCGACGGTTTGTTTGATGCCTTCGTCCAGGCCCACTTGGGCTTCCCAAGCCAACATCGACTTGGAGCGTTCGGTGCTGAGACAGCGGCGGGGCTGGCCGTCGGGGCGGGTGGTGTCCCAGACCACCTCACCGTTAAAACCGACCTCCGCGGCGATGCGCTGCACCAAATCAGCAATAGGGGTTTCCACTCCACTGCCCAGGTTGATGGGGGTGGGGTCGTCCACCCGCTCGGCGGCGGCCAGCAGCCCCGCGGCGGCGTCGGTGACGTAGAGGAACTCGCGCGACGCCTGGCCGGTGCCCCACACCGTGACCGTGGCGGCCCCCGCTTCTTGGGCTTCGACGAACTTGCGGATCAGCGCGGGCATGACGTGGGCGGTGGCCAGGTCAAAGTTGTCTTTGGGCCCGTAGAGGTTCACCGGAATCAGCGTGCACCCGCTCATGCCGTATTCGCGGCGGTAGCCGTCGAGCATGAGCGCCAGCGACAGCTTGGCGATGCCGTAAGGCGCGGTCACCGCGGCGGGGTAGCCGGTCCAGAACTGGTCTTCGGTGAACGGGCGGGGGGCCTGCTCGGGGTAGGCACACACGGTGCCGCAGTGCACGAACTGCCGCACGCCGGTGCGCCGGGCGTGTTCAATTAAGTTCAGCCCCATGGCCCAGTTCGCGTAAAAAAAGCGCCCCGGATGGGCTTCGTTGGCCCCGATGCCCCCCACCTCGGCCGCCAGATGGATCACCACGTCCGCGGGGAAGTCGTCATACAGCTTGATGGCCTGGGCTTCGGCGGTGAGGTCGCGGTCTGCGCTGCGGGGCACGCACAGCCGGTCGTCGCTGACGCCACGTTCACGCAAGAGGGCGCAGACGTGCTGACCCAAAAACCCGGCCCCGCCGGTGACGATGATGCGGTCAGTGGCGTAGTTGAGCATGGTCGCAACGGCCGGACGTCGGCTTACTTGGGGCAATAAGGGGCAATGAGGGGCAATGAGGGGAATCTGCGGGCTGCCCGCGGGGACGCAAGCCAGAAGCGCCGCCGCCCCGTAGTCTGGTCATGGCATCGGTTCGACGCCAAGATAGATCATCTTTAGCATGCCATCGCGCCCGAAGCCGGGCAAGCCCGACCCCGCGGTATTCTTAAACCGCCCCACTTGCCAAAAACCGCCCCATGATTGCACGCTCAACCCTTGAATCCCGTATCGCCGACCGCACGGCGGTGGTGGGTGTCCTGGCCCTGGGCTACGTGGGGCTGCCGCTGGTGCGGGCCTTCTGGACCGCGGGCTTCAACTGCTTGGGATTCGACGTGGACCCGGCGAAAATCGACGCCCTGGCCCGCGGTGAGAACTATCTCAAGCACTTGGGCGACGATTTTGTGTCCGAGATGACCGCCTCGGACCGCTTCGAGGCGACCACCGACTTTGACCGCCTGAGCGAGGCCGACGCGATCTTGATCTGCGTGCCCACCCCCTTGGGCCCGCACCACGAACCGGATCTGTCCTTCGTCGAGCAGACCGCGCGTGATATCGGCCGCCGGCTGCGGCCGGGCCAACTGGTGGTGCTTGAGTCGACCACCTACCCCGGCACCACCCGGGACGTGATGATGCCGGCGATGCTCGCCGCGGCCAAAGCGCAAGCGGCCGGGCCCTACGAGCCGGTGCTTGGCGAGGACCTGCTGGTGGCCTATTCGCCCGAGCGTGAAGACCCGGGGCGCAAAGACACCAGCACCAAGACGATCCCCAAGCTGGTGGGCGGGCTGGACGCGGCCAGCGGCGACGCGGCGTCGGCGCTTTACCGCCACGCGATCGCCCAGGTGATCTCGGTGAGCAGCGCCGAGGTGGCCGAGGCCGCCAAGATTCTGGAGAACGTGTACCGCGCGGTGAACATCGCGCTGGTCAACGAGCTGAAGGTGATCCTGACCCGCATGGACATCGACGTGTGGGAGGTGATCGACGCGGCAGCCACCAAGCCCTTTGGTTTCCAGGCTTTTTATCCCGGCCCGGGCCTGGGCGGACACTGCATCCCCATCGACCCGTTTTACCTGACCTGGAAAGCACGGGAGCTGGGCGAGACCACCCAGTTCATCGAGCTGGCGGGCCAGGTGAACACCAAGATGCCCGCGTGGGTGGTGCAGCGCACGATGCTGGCGCTCAACGGCCGCGGCAAGGCGGTCAACGGCAGCCGCGTGCTGATCTTGGGCCTGGCTTACAAGCCCGATGTGGACGACGTGCGCGAAAGCCCCAGCTTTGAGCTGATCGAGCAGCTGCAAGCCCTGGGAGCCCAGGTGGATTTCCACGACCCCCACGCGACGGTGGTGCCCAACACCCGCAACTACAAAAAACTCGCGGGCAAGCAGTCCATCACGCTGAGCCCCGAGGCGCTTCGGGGCTACGACGTGGTGGTGATCGCCACCCACCACGCGGCCTATGACTGGCCCGAGGTGGTGGCGAACGCCCCACTGGTGGTCGATACCCGTGGAGCAACCCGCTCTGTGGCGGGCGACAAGTCCCACGTGGTCGGGGCCTAAACCAACCGCCCATAACCACAAACAAGCTCAAAACAAACCCCTGAGAGGCCACGCGGGCAGGGTTCTGGCCCGATGGTGGGGTGGGCCCTGCCCGCCCCACCGCCCCACCTTCGGGAGTTGCCCGCGTTCCCCCCTGTTTCGCCCGTGATCTGATGCTGCAGCGCCTCCGCCCCCATCTTTTTACCGCCGCACGCCTGCTGCTGATCGCTGCGGGGCTGGGCTACATCCTTTGGACGGTGCGTTGGAATGATTACTCCGCGGTGCCCCCAGGGGCCACCGAACCGGTGGTGCATCAGGGGCTGCGTTCGCTGGCCGCCGGGGCGCATTGGGGCTGGCTGGCAGCGGGGCTGGCGCTGACCACACCGATCGTGCCGATTCAGGCCTTGCGCTGGTGGCGGCTGATGCGCTGCCGATCGCTGCCGGTGAGCTACGGCTCGGCGGCGCGGCTGACGCTGGTGGGGCTGTTTTTCAACTTTTGCGTGCCGCTGGGATCCAACGGCGGCGACGTGGTCAAGGCCTACGGAGCCGCCCGAGCCGTGCACGGCGACAAGAACGCCGGGCCCGGGGCCCGCACCACCGCGGTGATCAGCGTCGTGCTGGACCGGATCGCGGGCCTGCTGGGCCTGCTGATCCTGGCCGCACTGGCCGGGCCGCTGGCAGGCGGCGGCGAGGTCGGACGGCGCGTGACCATCACCGCGTGGTTGATTCTGGGCATCGCCACCGCCGGGGCCTTGACCTATTTCACCCCGTGGACGCGCCGGGTCTTGGGGATCAATTTTCTCACGACGCGCATCGGGGTGTTCAAGAGCCTGGACGCCGCGGTGGTGGGTTACCGCCAGCACCGCGGCATCCTGGCAGGGGCCATCGCAGTCAGCGTGCCCGTGCACCTGTGTCTGGCAGGGGCCACCGCGCTGGCGGGCTACGCCATCGGGGTGCCCACAGACCTTTTGACCCTGATCGCGGTGCTGCCCATCGTCTTCTTGGTCGGAGCCCTGCCCATCACCGTGCTGGGTCTGGGGGTCATGGAGCCCACCGCCGCGGCGCTGCTGGAAGGCAGCGGCACCACCTTCAACCAGATCGTGGCGATGCTGATGGCCTACCGCGCGTTCCTGCTGGTCTACGGCCTGCTCGGGGGGCTGGTGATCCTGATCGGCGGCAGCCCAGGAACCAACACCGACGCCCCAATCGACCCCGACGCCGACCACGACAGCCCGCCGACTGGACCGGATACACCGTCTGGCGCAGATACGCCCCGTCCAGAAAGCGCGTGATCGCGCAGCAGAAGCCATCGCAACCGCCTCAGCGGTTTGCCGTGGCATGTTTCATACCATCACGGCGGCCCCGACCCGCCCGATCAACCGCCCTTCATTGGATCCCGCGTGCGCATCCTCTTCGTCAACCAGGTCTACGCCCCAGACGTCGCCGCGTCAGCCCAGCTGCTGCAAGACATGGCCGAGCACTTCGCCGCCGAAGGGCACGAGGTCGCGGTGGTCGCCTCCAAGTCGTTCTACGGCAAGGCAGGCACGGCCCACGCGGCCCACGAGGTCATCAACGGCGTGCGGGTGCGGCGGGTGGGCGCGGCGTGGTTTGGCACCCGAAACATCTTGGGCCGGGGCATTGACGCGGCGGTCTTCTACTTGGCCGCGCTGTGGGCCGCGTGGCGCACACGCCTGCCCGGCGGCAAGCCCGAGGTGATCGTCACCCTCACCAGCCCGCCTTACATCGGGCTCATCGGCACGCTGATCCGGAGCCTGCGGCGCGGGCGCACGCGGCATGTGTACTGGTCGATGGACCTCTACCCCGACGTGCTCACCGCAGGGGGCGTGGTCCGCCCCACCTCGCTGCTTGGCCGCACCATGGGGTGGCTCAACCGCCTGTGCATGAACCGGGCCGACCGGGTCGTGGTGCTGGGGCGCTGCATGCGTGACCGGGTGGTCAATCAGGGCGTGCCCACAGAAAAAGTCGAAGTCGCCAGCGTGTGGCCGGTGAGCGACCTATTGGAGGGACCGGTGCCCGGCCCTCCCAGCCGCTACCGCACCACCTGGGGGCTCGAAGGCAAGTTCGTGGTGATGTACTCGGGCAACCTGGGCATCGCCCACGAAGCCCAGACCCTCTGCGAGACCGCCCGGAAGCTGCAGCACCGCGACGACGTGGTGTTCGTCTTCGCCGGCGGCGGGCATCGCCGCGACGAGGTGTCGGCCTTTGTGCGCCAGCACGGGCTGACCAACGTCGTGGAAAAAGGCTACGAGCCACGCAAAGACCTCGAAGAGCTGCTGCGTCTGGGCGACGTGCACCTGATTAGCCAAGACGACCGCTTCACCGGCGTGGTGGTGCCCTGCAAGCTGTTTGGAATCATGGCCAGCGGGCGGGGCGCGCTGTATGTCGGCCCCCCCGAGACCGAGGTGGCCAAGGTCATCACCGACGAAGACTGCGGCGTGGTCCTGCCCACCGGGTCCGCCGATGCTCTGGCCGCCGCCATCGAAGCCGCGGCCGACAACCCGGCGCAGGCCCACGGCTGGGGCCAGCGCGCCTTGGCCGCGACCCGCAGCCACCACGGCTTGGCCAACCGGACCCAGCAATGGGAACGCCTGCTCGATGCGGTGATCGACGAAATCCCCGACTCTGCATCCCCGACCAAACCGCCTGCCGCCGATGCCTTGGCCGCCGGCGCCATCCCCGGCGCCTTGGCCGCCGACACCGCACCAACCCCAGAGCCCCCGCTCACGGTGCTGCTGATCAACCAGGCCTACGCCCCGGACATCGCCGCCACCGCACAGATCAGCGAAGACCTCTGCCGCTACCTGGTGCGGCAGGGCCACAAGGTCCAAGTCATCGCCTCGCGTTCGATCTACGGGCAGAGCGGCGCCCAGCTGCCCCGCCGCGAAGACCGCGGCGGGGTGGAGGTGCTGCGGGTGGGCACCTCGCTGTTTGGCAAACGGGGCTTGGCCCTGCGGCTGATCGACTTCGCCTTGTTTTACGCCGCCGCGACTTGGGTCGCGCTGCGCACCAAGCTGGCCGCTCAACCCGGCGCCCGGCCACGCCGGCCCGACGTGGTCATCACCCTCACCACCCCGCCGTTCATCGGCCTTGTGGGTGGGGTAATGCGCCGCTTCCGCGGCTGCCGACACTTTTACTGGGCCATGGACCTGTACCCCGACGTACTGACCGCCGCAGGCGTGATGCGCGAAGGGGCACTCACCACCCGCCTGCTCGAACGCATCAACCACGGCTGCATGAGCCGCGCCGACCGTGTGGTCGTGCTGGGGCGCTGCATGCAGCAGCGCGTGCTCGACCAGGGCGTGGCGGCGGAAAAAATCGCCACCATCGGCATCTGGCCTGTCAACACCCCCGAACCGGCCACCGACCCCCAAGACTCGCCGTACCGCGCCCAGTGGGGATTGACCGGCAAACGCGTGGTGATGTATTCGGGCAACTTCGGCCTAGCCCACGACGTGGACACCATCCTCCAGGCCATGCTGCAGCTGCGCGACCGCGACGATCTGTATTTCGTGTTTGTTGGCGCCGGCAAGCGGATCCCCCAGATCCAAGCCTTTGTCCAAGAACACAACATCCAGAACGTGATGTTCCAGCCCTACCAACCCCGCGAGCGGCTCAACGACCTGCTGAGCGCCGCCGACGTGCACCTGGTCAGCCAAAGCCAGGCTTTCACCGGCGTGGTGGTGCCCAGCAAACTGCTGGGGATCATGTGCGCCGCCCGCGGCAGCCTCTTTGTGGGGCCGGCCATCGCCGAAGTGGGCCAGATCATCCGCGAGACCGACGCAGGCCGCGTCGTGTCACTGGGCGACAGCGACGCCCTGACCGCGGCATTGGTGGAAATCGCCGACGATCCCGCCGTGGCCCGGCGCTGGGGCGAGCACGCCCGCATCGCCGTCGAACAGGAACACTCGGCCCTGCTCCGCTGCCGGCAGTGGGAATCGTTGATCAACGCCAGCACCGCGGCCCGCACCCCAGCCCAGGACCGCTGACCACGCCGGTGGCACGGCCCACGTCTTGGGCCTGAATACTTTCGGGCCTTCACCACGCTCCGCCGCCCTGGGCCCATCGCGCTCCGCGATCATGGCTCCTGCTACGTTGCCCAGCCCTAGCCCCAGCCCCGGACTTGCCCGATCACCACCCCCACCCCCCTGCCGACTGACGCCTCAGCCAAGACCCGCGCCCTGCGGATCGCCTTGGGTGTCTACTGGGCCGTGCTGTTCGTGGTCACCCACCTTCCGCAGATCAACCACGACAGCGTGCCGCAGTGGGAGTTGATTCCCTTCGACAAGACCATGCACTTCTTGACCTTCGGCGGGCTGGCCGGTTGGCTGTGCTGGAACCGTTTTTTGCCGCAGCGCGGGGCTTGGGCCAACGCCGCCCTGGCCTTGGTGGTGGGCGTGATCTACGGCGTGGTGGAAGAAATCACCCAGCCCTGGTTCGGCCGGGTGTGCGATGCGGGAGACCTCATGGCCGACCTGCTGGGTCTGCTGGTGGGATCCATCGTGTCCGCGCTGCTTTGGAAGCGGATCTGGCCCGACACGCCGCGCCCTGGCGGAACCACCGATGTGTCCTGACCCCACTGACCCACCGGCACCGCACGCGCAGAAGCCCGCCCAGAAGCCCGCCCGCGCACCGGGATTTCTGCGCCACGCGGCGGTGGTCAGCGGCCTGACCTTCGCCTCGCGTTTGCTGGGCTTGGTCCGCGACCGAATCATGGGTAGCGTGTTTGGCACCTCGCCCTGGCACGCGGCGTTCATCATCGGCTTCATCGTGCCCAACCTCTTCCGCCGGCTCTTCGGCGAAGGGGCCCTCGCCGCGGCCTTCGTGCCCCACTACGCGCGGCTGGTCGAAACCGACCCCGTGCTGGCCAAACGCTTCGCCTCGCGCTGCGTCGCGGGGCTGGCGGTGGCCTTGGCGGCGCTCACGCTGCTGTGCGAAGCGGGCCTGTGGCTGGCCCTGCGCACCGACGCGGTGTCGGGCAACGACAAAGCCGCCGCCGCCCTGCGAATGACCGCGCTCATGCTGCCCTACATGCCGCTGGTCTGCGGCGTGGCTTTCCTGGGCGCCGTCTTGCAGGTCCACCGCCGCTTCGGGCCCGCCGCCGCCGCACCGGTGGTGCTGAACCTGGCCATGATCGCCGCGGCCCTGGGCGCCGGGTTCTTGCCCGACCCCACCGGCCAGCCGCGCGGGGTCACCCTGGTCGCCGCCGCGGTGTTGGTGGCCGGTGTGGTGCAGTTGGTGTGGCTTGGCTTGGCCGTGCGCCGCACCGCCCCGCTGGGCCGTGCTGGCGTAGCGCTGCGCGACCCCGCCACATCGGCGCCCACCCGCGCCATGCTGCGCACCATGGTGCCCATGGTCATCGGCCTGGGCGTGTTTCAGATCAACACGCTCTTGGACCAGCTCATCGCCTACAGCCTCGCCGCGCCCGCCGACGCAAGCCCGGCCGCCCTCATGCACTTTCCGGCCTGGACCGGCTGGGCCCCTGAGGCCTACCCCATTCAAACCGCCGCCGTGGTGCCCTTGAACTTCGCCCAGCGGCTGTACCAGTTCCCCCTGGGCGTCTTCGGCATCGCCCTGGCCACCGCCATCTTCCCGGCCCTGGCCCGGGCCGCCGCGTCTTTCCCCGCCAAGACCACCGCCCCAAGCGACTCGGCATTCGCCGACACCCTGCGCCGCGGGCTGCGCTTGTCGCTGCTCATCGGCCTGCCATCCACCGCCGGGCTGGCGGTGCTGGCCACCCCCGTGTGCCGCGTGGTGTTTGAAGCCGGCGCGTTCACCACCCACGACGCGGCCCGCACCGCCGCGGTGCTCACCGGCTATGCCGCGGGCCTATGGGCTTACACCCTCACCCACGTGCTTACCCGGGCCTTCTACGCCCTCGACGACGCCAAGACCCCGCTGCGGGTCAGCCTCGCGCTGGTGGGCTTCAACCTCGCGCTCAACCTCACGCTCGTGTGGCCCCTGGGCGTTGCGGGCCTGGCGTGGAGCACCGCGATCAGCGCCAGCCTGCAAGTCGCCCTGCTGCTGGCGCTGCTGCGTCGGCGGGTGCAGCAACCCATCGACCGCGCCGTGCTCACCTCGTGGGGCCGCACCACCCTGCTTGTCGTGGCCATGACCACCGGCCTCGTGCTGGCGCTGCGGGGTATCGATCCTTTGACCCTCAGCCGCACCGCGTGCGCCGGCCTGGTGGCCGCGGCCATTGCCGGGTCGGTCGCCTTCATCGCCGCCGGGGCCTGGGCCATGCGCATGCCCGAACTGGGCTGGCTCAAAAAGAAATAATCCAAAGGCCCTCCCCCACCGCGCCGCCTCAGCGCCGCAGCGTGAAGCTCTGCTGAACCTCCACCATCACGCCCGTGCCCGCCTCGGTCAGCGTCAGCTGCACCGTCACCGACGTCACATCCCCCGCAAGATCCGCAGGCAGATCCAGCACGATGCTGTAGTGATCGCCCGTCAGCCCGGTGCGCCAGCAGCCGTCAAACTCCCGCGGCTCATAGGTGCGGTCGGCCACCACCCGCGGCGGCGTGTCGGCCTTCAAAGCCACCGCCTGCACGTTCAGCCGCCCGGCGGTCACCCGCATGCGGCCCAACTGGTCCACAGGCTGGATGTACATCGCCACCTGGTCGTCCACCGTATCGCCGTCGGTATCGATCGGCCCGGTGTAGCGGGCAAACTTCAACCCCGCCAGCACCGGCGGGATCGCCCCGGGCAAGGGCGCCGCCCCCTGACGGTCTTGGCGCAGGGTCAAGAGCTCGGCGTCCAACAGCCGCACGCGGTCTTCAAAGGCCTCGATGTCGCGCGAAAGCTTCAGGTTGTCGGCCCGCAGCTCATCGTTCACGTTGTCAAAGCTTTTGCCGCTTCCGCCCACACGACAGCCCGCCGCGCCGAACACCGTCAGCGCAACAAGCCCCGCCGCCGCCACACGAACACAGCGCGACATCACGGGCGACGCGGGCATCAGTCGTCGTCCGACTTCGAACCCTGGTCTTCAGGCAGGTGCTCCAGCACCGAGTCCACCACGCCGTACTCCACCGACTCCTTCGAATCGATCCAGTAGTCCCGCTCACAGTCCGCGGCCACCTTCTCGGTGTTCTGGCCCGTGTGCTTGCTCATGATGTCGTAGAGCCGCGTGCGGGTCTTGAGCATCTCCTTGGCCTGGATGCCCAGGTCCGTCGCCTGGCCCTGCATCACCCCGCCCATCAGCGGCTGGTGCAGCAGCACCCGGCCGTTGGGCAGGCAAAAACGCTTGCCCTTCTCGCCGGCCATCAGCAGCAGGCTGCCCATCGACGCCGCCATGCCGATGCAGTACGTCGCCACCTTGGGCTTGATGAACTGCATCGTGTCGTAGACCGCCAGGCCCGCGCTCACGCTGCCGCCGGGGCTGTTGATGTAGAAGTGGATGTCCGCGTCGCTGTCCTCGTTGCTCAAGAAAAGCAGCTGAGCGATCAGCAGGTTCGCCGAGTCGTCGGTCACCGCGCCACCCAAAAAGATGATCCGGTCCTTCAACAGACGCGAGTAGATGTCGTACGACCGCTCGCCGCGGCCGGTTTTCTCGATCACCATCGGGATCAGGGTGCTCATCGTGGACTTCCTTGCGGGCGGGGCGCTGCGGCGCGGAGGGGAAAATGTAGCCAAGGGTTCGGGCCGAGATTGTAGCCCGCGCAGAGCCTCCGCGGACCCGCCCACGCCGCGAACGACCCTAAACTTGGTTCACCGGCCTTCTTCAAACGCGAGCCCCATGCTTCAGCTCCTTAGAAAGCTCAAAACCATGATCGGACGCAAAACCCTCATCGGGGCCGCGCTGGCGGCAGCCCTTTTCGTCGGCTTCCTGCTCATCTACTTCCCCGGACGCCAAGCACCCCTGGCCCTCACGCTCAGCACCGGCTGGAACATGCCGCAGCTCCAGGCCCGCATCGACGCCCTCGAAGACCAGGCCATCCGCGGCGACGCCCTAGACCCCATCGACCAGCGTTTTCTCACACGGCTTTACACCACTGGCCGCAAAATCGGGGCCCTCACCCGGATGGCCCCTCAAACCTCCCGACTCTTAAAACGCTGGCTCGACGCCACGGGCGAAGAACTGCAGGTGCCCGGACAACTCTTCCGCACAAGCCGCCGCGTCCAAGACCGCATGGACACGCTGCGGAAAAAGATTGCCCGCGACGCCGCCAACCCGGGCGGAATGCAAGCCCAATACCGCACCGAGGTGTTCTACATGGGCGACCCCATCACCCTCGACACCGTCGCAGCCCTCTACTTCGGCACCCTCACCGCCTGGCCCCAGCACCACGACAACGGCACCACCACCCTCCGCTGGCGGGCTGAATTCCTCTGGAAGTGGCCCACCTACGACGAGCTTTTTCGGAAATACGGCGACCCCCACGCCCAAAACTTCAAGGTGCCCAACCTCAAGAGCTTCCTGCGGGGCCCTCGCCACGCCCTGCACATCGACGACGGCCTCGGCGGCCACCTCGAAACACTCGGCTTAGCCAAGCCATTCGATGTGTGGGCCGAATGGCGCGACCCCACACCCGCGCGCTAGATCACCCCCCGGCCGACAGCGCGTCGTCCGAGCCCGCCCACGCCACGCCCACATACGACGCCCCGTCGCGGGTCAGCATCCGGCCCTTGCGTGTGCGTGCCAGCAAGCCCATCTGCAGCAGGTACGGCTCCACCATGCTCTCCAGCGTGCCCGCGTCCTCGCCCAGGGTCGCCGCCACCGCCTCCAGGCCCACCGGCCCGCCTTCATAGGTCGTGCCGATCACCTTCAGGTACTTGCGGTCGATCTCATCCAGCCCCGCGTCGTCCACGCCTTCAAGCTTCAACGCGGCGTCCACCACGCGGTCATCAAAACGGTTGTGGGCCTTGACCTGGGCATAATCCCGCACCCGCCGCAGCAGCCGGTTGGCGATCCGCGGCGTGCCGCGGCTGCGCCGGGCAATGGCGTGCAGCGCGTCCTCGGCCCGCTCCACGTCGATCTGCAGCAGGTCCGCCGAGCGCCGCAAGATCGAAAGCAGATCCGCCTGGTTGTAAAACTCCAGGTTGTGCGCAATGCCAAAACGCGAGCGCATCGGCCCGCTTAGCAGCCCCGCCCGCGTCGTCGCCCCGATCAACGTAAACGGCTTCAGATCAATCGGGATCGTCTTGGCGTGCATGCCCGTGTCGATCGTGAAATCGATTTTGAAGTCTTCCATCGCCGGATAAATGAACTCCTCCACCGCCGCGGGCAGGCGGTGGATCTCATCGATAAACAGCACGTCGCCGCGCTGCAATTTGGTCAGCGTGCCCACCAGATCCCCGCCCTTGGTCAGCGCCGGGCCCGCGGTCACCGTCACGTGGGTGCCCATCTCGTTGGCGATGATGTGCGACAGCGTGGTCTTGCCCAGCCCCGGGGGCCCGTGCAGCAGCACGTGCTCCATCGGCTCGCCGCGCTGCTTCACCGCTTCCAAGGTGATCCGCAGCTTCTCCACCAGCGTCGGCTGGCCCACATAATCGTCCAGCGTCTGCGGGCGCAGCGACAGATTGAACTGCTCTTCCTCCACGCCCCCGCTGCCGCCTTGCACGATCCGTTCCTTGGCCATGGCGGCCATCGTAAGCGAGGGCCCCTCCTGCCGCCCGACCAACACCCGTACGCTGGAGCGATGTCGGCCGCCCAACCCCCCGCCGCGCCCCGCGCTCATCCCCCCCACCGCCCCGTCCGCCGCATCCTCGCGCGGGCCTGCCTCTTCGCGTGCCTCGCCGCGCTCATCGCCACCCCCACGCTGTTTCAACCCACCCCCCACGACGCCGCGATCCAGGCCGCCCAAGCCCAGCACACCGACCAACGCCAACGCCTGCTCGCTTCGGGCGCGTCACCCGAAGCCCTGGACCTGCACCACGACACCACACAAACCCACCTCGACACCCTGCGCATCGGGCGCCGGGTCAACTTCTACGCCCGGGCCACCCTCCACTTCGGCGCCACCCTGGGCTTGCTCCTGGGCTGGCGGGCGCTGCGCGAGCCCGCCGCTCACCGCGCCGCGGCCAACACCGGATCCAGCGCCTCACACAGCGTGTGATACAGCACCAGGTGCACTTCCTGCACCCGCGCCGTCACGTCGCTGTCCACCACCAACTCCACGTCCGCCAGCCCTGCGCACACGCCGCCGCCCGCCCCTAAAAAAGCCACGGTTTTCAAGCCCTGCGCCCGGGCCTCCTGCAGCGCACGCACCACGTTGGCCGACGTGCCGCTGGTTGAAAACACGCACAACACATCGCCCGCCGCGCCCTGGGCCACCACCTGCCGGGCAAACAATTCTTCGGGCGGGTAATCGTTGATCAGCGCCGTCACAATCGAGTGGTCTGCGGTCAGATCAATCGCCGGGAACCCGCGCCGCTCCAGCGCGTAGCGCCCCGCAATCTCGGCGGTGAAGTGGGCCGCGTCGCACGCGCTGCCGCCGTTGCCGCAGCACAAAAGCTTGCGGCCGCCCACCAGCGCGTCACGCAGCAGATCTCCTGCCGCCGCCAGCGGGCTGGCCAACGACCGCGCCGCGTCCGCGGCAGCAGACAAGGCCGTCAGGTTTGTATTCAGGGTCGCGGCGACATCCATCGACAAAGCCTAACGGGACGGGGCATGCGGCGACACGAGCGCCCGCGGCGACAGACCCCGCCGCGGCTCGGGCCAAGCTCAGTTTCAGCGGGGTCATTCCTCCAGCAGGATGCTTTGCGGTCGTGAGCCGAGCCGCGGCGGTCGGCTCTGTTTGAACCCGAGCCGTGCCGCGGCGGCCGACACCTCTCAAGCAAACACCTGGTGGAGGTTTGACCCCTGACCCCACGCAGTGAGACTTTGGACTTGTAAAGCCATTGCCAAGCCCTTCATCTGCGGATCCACCGCGGCTGCGACGCGTGTTACACGCCGCGGCGCACCCCAAACCCGCACCTCATCCGGAAACCCACTCCGCGAGCGCCAGGGGTGGCGGGAATCTCGTCGGGCGGGCACCCGCGGCGCGCGGCCTACGCCGCGGATGGCGTGGGGCCGCGGGCTGGCGTTCTCATCGTCCGACTCCCGACAACTTCCGATTCTCGTGCATCCCGCACGAAAGCCGCGGCCCGGAACACGGCTTCGCTTTCGACAAATGCCGTACGCCAAAGCCACGGCCAACCAACAGGTCCAAAGCCCCGCCCCGCTGGTCAGGGGTCAAACCGCATGATTAGCTCCGGATGCTCTGCACCCGCGGCAAAAGGCTGTCCCGCGGGTGCGCCAAGGTGGAGAAGACGCCCCAGCCCCCGCTCATCATTTGCGGAATGACCCCGCCGCGGGTCACCGCGCCTTGTGCTTGGCCTGCTGCTTGTCCCACCCCCGCTGCAGGCCCCAAGCCGTCACCCGCGGAAACACCGTCGCCAGCCCCGCGGCCAGCCGCGCCGTGCGCATGGGCCACACCTCGGGCCGGGGCCGCCGCAAACACGCCACGATCCGCTTGGCCACCCGGTCGGGCGACTGCATCAAAATCTTCGGCGGATCCAACCGCGCTCCGGGCGTGCCCAGCTCGCCGGCCACCTCGAAAAATTCAGTCTTAGTACCCACCGGGTGGATGCTGCTCACGCTCACGCCCTCGCTGGCCAACTCGGCCCGCATGGCCTGGGCCATCGAATCTTGCGCCGCCTTGGTCGCGGAATACACACCGGCTCCGGGCGGGCCCATCTCGCTCAAGCAGCTGCTGGTCACCAACAGGTGCTTAAGGCCCCCTTGGGTCGTCATGGCGTAGGGCAGCGCCGCCCGCAGCACGTTCAGCGTGCCGTGCACGTTCACCTCGAACATGCTGCGGACGTCCGCGTCGGTCATGTCCAGCGCCGGAATTGACGCCCCGTAGCCCGCATTGGCCAGCACCACATCCGTGCGGCCCAAGGCCGCGTCGGCCTCCTCAATCCAGGCCTTCACCGCACCCGGATCTGCCACATTGCCCACGAAATAGTGCGCCTTGGTGCCCAGCGCGCTCACCGCCGCCGCCGCCTCGCGCAGCTTGGTTTCGCGCCGCGCCATCATCGACACGTGCATGCCCGCCCGGGCACAGGCCATCGCCGTCGCCCGGCCAATGCCCGAACTGGCGCCGCTGATCAGAATCGTTTTGTCTTTCAGGTTTCGTTTCATGCGACGCTCAGCATAGCTAGGCCGCCCGCGTGCCAGATCGCTTCTGGCGAGGGTGGAGGGTAGAGGGTGGAGGTCTGAGCCAAACACAAGCATGGCCAAACCTCAGCGACATGTGCCCACGCTTTTTGTGGAGGCAAGCCTCAGAAACCACAGGCACATCGCCCCCTCACCAACCCGATACCCCGCTTGCATCCCGCCAAGCCCCCTACCCACCACCCTCTACCCCGCGAACACGCCCACCCCATAAACTGGCCCCGCCCATCCACCACCGCGCCTCGGGAGTCTTGCTAACTCCTAACTGCTAACCCCTAACCGCTACAAAATGACCCACTCCCAACTCGCCACTGTCATCGCCGACGCCGCCCTGCTCCACGGCGACTTCACCCTCCGTTCGGGCCGCAAAAGCAAGTACTACCTCGACAAGTACCTCTTCGCGACCCAGCCGGCGATCCTCGCGGAACTGGGCAAGCTGTTTGCCGCCCACGTCGACGACTCGATCACCCGCCTGGCGGGCCCCGAGCTGGGCGGCATCCCCCTGGTCACCGCCGCGGCTTTGGCCACCGGCAAGCCCATGGTGCTCATCCGCAACGCCAAGAAGGACTACGGCACCGCCAAGCAGTTTGAAGGCAAGATCGAAGCCGGCGACCGCGTGCTCATCACCGAAGACATCGCCACCAGCGGCGGGCAAAGCATCGAGGCCGCCAAGCTGCTGCGCGACGAAATGAAATGCGACGTCGCCAAGATCGTCGTGGTCATCGACCGCCAAGAGGGTGCGCGCGAAGCCATCGAAGCCGCCGGCTTCGAATTCGCCGCCCTGTTTACCAAGGCCGATCTGGGCATCGATGAGTAGGCCCGGCCCGCCTGCCCCCCTCGTGTTTCCGCCCGCGGGCTGGTGCCCCCGGCTCTGGCTCCACGCGCAAGATTCAGTCGTGCAACTCGACGACTGGTCGTGGCGCCGCCGGCTGGGTTTTGGGGTGGTCACCGGTTTCTGTTTGCTCTTTCTTCTTCCGATGGTGCTGATCTCGCCACTGCTGATCTACGAGGCTATGCAGCCGCCCCAGCCGGGCCACGCACCGTCCAACGCCAGCGACCTCTTCCTCGGTCTGGGCGCAATGCTTGTCGGCGGCCCCGCCCTGTGGGCGGGCCTAGTGGCCGCGATGGGTTGTCACCGCCGCCTGCGCGTACGGGTGGATCGCGAGCGACGCCTCTGCGTCGTCCGCTCACGCCTGCTGGGTTTCACCCGCCGACGCGTCACGGTGGATCTTCGACACGCGGACTGGCACGTCGATGTCGCGGGCTACCACCCCCCGACCAAGGAAAGCCTGTTCCACGTGGCCCTGGTAATCGTGGGTCTACTTCTGGGTCCGCTGGGGTGGCTGCTCATGGCCGTTCGTGGGCGGCGTGACGTCAATCGTTCCACCCGCCCGCAAGACGCCGCCCGCCTGTGTTTTTTCGAGAACGGTGTATTGCGGGCCCACATCACCACGGGCGACGAAACCACGACGACCGACTTTCTTAACGCTTGGGACCGGCTCAAGGCCGGGTAACCTCACCCCATGTCTATCACCGTCCTGGTCGATGTTGCCACCGAAGCCGCCCCGCTGGTGGCCATCGCCGCCCGTTTGGGCGTGGCCCGTCAGGCGACCATCCATGTGTTGGTGGTGGTGCCGGGCGAAAAAAGCGCCGCGGGCCAGCGCCTGGCCACCGCCGCCGACGAGGCCGCCGCAGCAGCGCAGAGCTCCAACCCCCAGGCCCAGGTCTTGGTCCACACCGTGCGGCCCGGCGAGGCCCCGGTCGACGCGGCCCTGGCCGCGGTGCAAGAACACAACACCGCCTTGCTGATCCTGGGCAAGCACCAGGCCCCGCGCCCGGGCGACGAAACCCTCGACGCCGCTTTGTTTCGCCGCGCCCGCTGCGCGGTGTTGGCGGTGCGCCCGGGCACCCACACCCCAGACCCCACCGACACCCAAGGCCCGGGCACCGCCCACCGCATCCTCGTGCCCACCGCCGGCGGGCCCCACGCGGCCGAGGCCCTCAAGCTCGCGGTGCAGCTCGCCAGAACCTACGTCAGCCCGGACACCGCAGGCGCGAACGATGCCCCGGGCACGACCGACCCCGTGGTCGACGCCCTCTACGTCGAACCCGAGCTGGGCCCCGAGGCCCGCGAGGTGGGCCTGCGCCGTATTCACAAATCGATCCGCAGCGCCCTGGGCGTCAAGGCCGAGCACGCCGGGCCGCCACCGGTGCGACCCGTCGTCGAGATCGCCGACGACTACCGGGCGGGCATCTTGCGGGCCGCCGAGAACAGCTCTTACGGGCTGGTGCTCATGGGAGCCCCGGACCGCCACCACGCCCGCCGCGCGCTCTTTGGCGCCGTGCCCGACAAGCTCATGAAAGCCTGCGCCGAAGGGGGCCTGTCCATCGGCGTGGTGCGTCCGGCTCCCGCGCTCAGCGAACACGCCGCCCACGCGGTGCGCGGGTTCTTCGAGCGCTTCGTGCCCCAGCTCACCCGCGACGACCGCATCGATCTGGTCGAACGCATCCAAGGCGCCAGCCGCTGGGATGTGGATTTCGTCGCCCTCATCAGCCTCTCCACGGTCATCGCCACCTTCGGGCTCATGCAAAACTCCGCGGCGGTGGTCATCGGCGCCATGCTCGTCGCCCCGCTGATGACCCCGTTGATCGGCTGCGGGCTGGCGCTGGTGCAAGGCAACGCCCACCTGGTGCGGCACGCGGTCAAGGCCGTGGTCCTGGGCTTTTTGCTGGCCTTCGGCATCGGGCTGCTCATGGGCTTGGTCATCCCCCACGCCGGGGCCACCCCCCAGCTGCTCGCACGCGGGGCCCCCAACCTCCTGGACCTGGGTGTGGCCTTCGCCAGCGGCCTGGCCGCGGCCTATGCCACCGCCAGGCCCAACCTCTCGGGCGCCCTCCCGGGCGTGGCCATCGCCGCGGCGCTCGTACCGCCCATCTCCACCGCCGGCGTGTCGCTGGCCCAAGGCAACGTCGACACGGGCCTGGGCGCCGCCACGCTGTTTGGCGTCAACATCGTGGCCATCGTGCTGGGCGCCGCCCTGGCCCTGTGGGCTGTGGGCATGGAACCCGCCGACACCGGCCGCAAAGGCAAAGCCTGGCGCCGCCCCGCCGCCGCGGGCCTCACCGCCATCACCCTGATCCTGGCCATCCCCTTGTCGATGTGGCTCTACACCTCCTTGCCCCACCGCCCCGTGCCCGCCGCGGTACACGACGCGCTGGCCCGCTGGGTCCAGGCCCAGCAAGGGGCCACGCTCGCCGACGTCTCGCCGCCGACACCCGACGGCGACGCGCTGGTCTTCGAGCTCACACGCGAGGCCGCCGCGCCGCCCGGGCCGCGGCTGAGCGCCGCACTGGCGCGCGAGCTCACCGCCCACTACGGCCAGCCCTGCCGCGTGCGGCTGATCACCCGGCTGGTCAGCGAAGTTCAGGCAAGCCCTTAACAGGATGCTGCAAAACTCTGGCGCAGGCGAGGTCGAGCAAGCATCGCGTCTCGCGAGGCGGCTGAAGGAGCCCCAGCCTTCGCTACGGGCACTGAAGCCAACGTCGCGCGACGTGATTCTTGCCGATCCGCAGCCTGCCAAGCGTTTTGCAGTGTCCTGCTAACGCGCGTTGCTACCCAATAAACTCAATCCCCGACACCGACGAATCGGGGTCTTCTTCCGACCGCCGCACCACCACCGGGTCGGTGGTGGCTTCGAGGGTCACCCGGCCGTCGTCGTGCACCACACACACGGGGATCTTGCCCGCCTGCCAGTCGGCCAAAGGCAGCAGCGGCCAGCGCTGCTGGCTGTGCCTGTCCGGGTCCACGGTGATGTAGGTGCCCGTGCCCCCGGGCGTCAGGCGGTCGATCATCAGCTTGGGCGTGCTTAAAAAATAACCCAGCGTCACCATGCCCCGTGGATAGTTGTGCAGCCGGTTGTGGATATAGGTGTCGGTGTATCCCAGGTTCTGAGCATGCGTGTTGCTCATTACCTGCAAGTCCCAGTAATCCTGGGCCGACCCGGGGCCACCGATCCCCAGATAACGCGCAAGCATGTCGCGCCACAGGTTCTGGCTGATCCGGCAGTTTTGCGGCTCGTGGCTGGTGTGGCCATCGCCGTAGCGGCCCTTGCATTCCACGTTGGCCCGGTAGCAATCCAGCATCAGCCGGTCGCGGTCCAGCAGCGGCGGGCGGCCGATCATCTCGGGCAGCAGCATCGCGTTACCCGTGAAGATGCTGTACGCGTCCCACCCCGGCATCTCGCCGGCGCCCAGGTTGAACAAATCCAGCGCCGACTTGTCTGCCGCCACCGCGTAGTGGTCGCCCAGCCACGCTGCCTCCTCGATTTTTTGCAGATCCTCTTCGACCCGGTCTTCGATGCGCCGCGCCGCCTCCGCCCGGTGGTTACGGGCCAGCAAACTCGCCGCGGCCCGCAGCGCGGCCACACGTTTAATCGCATAGTAAGTTTGCTTACGGGCAATCTTCAGCGCCGCACTCTCGCTGCGCACCGCGCTGGCCAGCCCCCGCGAAGGGAAGCCCGAGCGGTTGCCGTCGGCCCACAACAAATACTCCGCCAGCGCCTCGACGGTGTCCGCCAGCGCGGTCACCCGCGACACGTCGCCGGTCCAGTGGGCGTAGGTCTCAAGCAACAGCAAGAAATTCGAGTTTTCTTCCACCGGCATGTCGTTCACGCAGGCCTGGTCGGTGGCACTGCACGCAAAACCCAGGTCGTGGGGCACCACCGCCCCGCCCGATTCGGTGTGCGGGGCGATGCGGTCGGCCCACTGGTCGATCAGCAGCCGCAGCAGCCGCGGCCACAGCGCGAAGTAAAACATACTCGCGTTGTATTCCACGTCCACTACGCCGTGATAGAAACACGAACCGTCCCAGGTACTAAACCACTCGCGGTCGGGCCCACGCGGCGGCGCATCGCCCTCAGGCGTCAGCCCACTCACCGGCTCGGCGGTGGTGCACCAAAAGGTGTTGCACAAAAAGTTCTGGTACGAGAAATGCCCCAGGTGCCGCTCGGCCGCATCCAAAGGCGCCTGCTCCAACAGCTTCTCGAAACGCCGTGAAAGCGCCAGGCGTTCATCGCGGGTGCGCAGCGCTTCGTCGACCACCTGATCGACATCCGCCCAGTGCTCGGTGTAGCGCAGCCAAGCGGGCCGCACCGCGCCACGGTGACGGATGTCAAGCACCGGATCAGCGCAGTGCGAGGCCCACACCAGCCGCCACTTCACCCCCGAGCTGGACTCGGTCACCGGCAGCTTCAGTGTTAACCCGTTGCCGGTGGGCACCGGCACTGCCTCGGGGTTCAGCGAGACCAACCGGTCGTGCACCTGAGCCACCGGCGCCTGGGCCACACGGTCTGCAGATTCCCCGGGCCGCTCCCAAGGGTCCAGCGGCGCCAAAGGCACGGTGTAGTCCAGCCGCAAGCCCCCGTCGGCCGCGGTGATCTGGGTATCCCCGCGGCGCACCCGGATAAAAAGCTCGACTTCTTTGGGCGTGGGCCCCACCGGTTCAAGGTTGCGAAAGTTCTTCTCAGGGCTGACCCGCAGCTCCAAGTAAAACGCAGGCATCGTGCTCAGCAGCTCGTTCTGCGGATAGAACACGCTGTGCACGTTCATCTCGAAGCGCAGCCGGTAGCGCTCGCTGTATCCACGAAAAGTGATCGAGTTCATCCGATCAAACTGCTCGCAGTTACTGAACTGCTCCACCCCCATGTGATCGCTATCCATCGTAAACGGCAGCACCCGCTGCTGGCCGTCGGGCTCGACCAACCCCACCGCAAGGTCCAGCGGCTTGTCCAGAAAGCGCCCCAGGCCCGAGTGCATCACCCGGCGGTTGTAGGGCTCGAACTGAAGACCAAACCGGCTTCCCAAACGGCCAAGATTCCAAGTCATCAATTGCATGGGAAGCGCCCTTCGGGCAGGCACTAGGCACTAGTGCACTAGGCATAAGGAGAAAAATCCGTGGCCTCAGCCTAGTGCCTCATGCCTAGTGCCTCATGCCGCGCCTTCATTGTGCCCCGCCCCACCGCCGCGGTAAAGCGCCGCCGGAACCTAAACCGGCATCACCTTCCCCAGCCGCTGCACCACCGCGATCAGCGCATCCGCCGCCGCCTCCACCTCCTGGCCGGTGGTCTGGCGAGACAGGCTCAACCGCACACTGCCGTGGGCCACCGCCTCATCGATCTGCATCGCCCGCAGCACCGGGCTGGGTTCCAGGCTGCCGCTGCTGCACGCCGCCCCGGCCGAGGCACACACCCCCCGCTCGCTAAGACCCAGCAAGATCGCCTCCGCCAGCAGGCCGCGGAACCCCAGGTTCGCGGTATTCCACAGCCGCGGCGCCCCAGCGCCGTTCACCACCACCGCCGGGCAGGCCGCCCGCACCCGCTGCTCCAGCTGGTCGCGCAGCCCCTCAAGCTCCGCCACGCGGGCCGCGTCGTTCACAAAATCGGCCGCCTGCCCGGCCGCCACCCCAAAACCAATCACCCCAGGCACGTTTTCGGTGCCCCCGCGGCGCTCACGCTCTTGCGGGCCGCCGCGCTGCACCGGCCGCAGCCGTACCCCAGGCCCCACATACAGCCCCCCCACGCCTTTGGGCCCGTGCAGCTTGTGGGCCGCCAGGGTCAGCAGATCCACCCCCGCAGCGCCCACATCCACCGGTAGCTTGCCCACCGCCTGGGTCGCATCGGTGTGCAGCCAGATCGCCCGCCGCACCCCCTGGGCCGCCGCGTCCTGCCGCGCCCCGGCCACCACCGCCGCCAGCTCGGCGACGGGCTGAACCACCCCCGTCTCGTTGTTGGCCCACATCACACTCACCAGCACCGGCCCCGCGTCAGCATCGCACGCCGCCAACGCCTGGGCCAAAGTCGCAGGCTCCACCTGCCCCCCAGAAGCCAAGGGCAAATCGACCACCTGCACCCCGGCCCGGGCCAGGTCCTCGGCGGGCTCGCGCACCGCCGCGTGCTCGATCGCCGTGGTGATCAGCGCCCCGCCCCCGGCCAGCGCCCCGCGCAAGGCCAGATTATTCGCCTCGGTGCCGCCCGAGGTCCACACCAGCCCCCGCGCCGGCGCGCCGATCAAGCCCGCCACCGCCCGGCGGGCCAGTTCCACCTGCTGCCGCACCTCCTGTCCAAAACGGTGCACACTCGAAGGATTGGCCCACAGTTCGCGCTGCGCCGCGTCCACGGCCGAGGCCACCGCGTCGTCGGGTCGGGTCGTCGCGTTGTTGTCGAGGTAAATCCGCTGCATCACTGCCGAGTGTAAGGCCCGCGCGTGCCAACCCATACCTCAAGCCTCAAACCCCCAGAATCCGCGGCCCACCCACAGACTGGGTCCGCGATGCCCCGGTAAACTGAGCCCATGGCCGTTGTCGAGGTAATTTCACGAACACAGACCAAGCGATATCCCTTTTCGGGCACGACCTTCGTGCTCGGGCGCGGCCCCGACTGCGCCGCGGTCATCACCGACGACACGCTCATCAGCCGCCACCACTGCCAGGTGGTCAAGCACAAAGGCCGTTACGTCCTGCAAGACCTCAAAAGCCGCAACGGCACCCGCGTGCTGGGCAAGCCCATCGACGCGGTGAAGCTCATCGACAGCGGCGTGTTTCAGCTGGGCAACACCTACGTGCGCTTCTTCTTCACCCAGGCCGCGGCCGACGCCGCCGAACCCGGCCGCCACCCGGGCACCACCTCCGCCCGGCCCGCAGCCCCCCGCGCCCGCACCGCCACCGGCGACCCGCCTTCCATGGAAAACCTACTGGGCCAATCCGCCGCGTCGGTGGCCCAAGACGACGACGAGATCTACGACGTCGCCGAGTTGGTCGACGACGACGAGCCCGAAGCGATCCCCTTGGTCGGCGACGACACCCCATCGCCCAAACACGCCACCCCCTCCGCCCTCAGTTCCAACGTTAGTTCCACCCCCGCTTCCGCCCCCGCCCCCGCGGTCAGCATGGGCGGCGGCGCCAGCAACATGGGCGCGCTCGGCCGCATCGGCGTCGACCCGGGCTTCGGCATCGAAAGCCTCTCGCTGCTGGATTCACGCGGGCAAACCGTCCACGCCGCAGGCGCCGAGCTCTCGGACACCAACGAAGCCCTGGCCCATCTGCAACTGCTCACCCTGGGCGCCGTGCGCTGCAGCGCCTCAGACATCCACCTCGAACCCCGCCAGCACACCGCCGGCGTGCGGCTGCGGGTCGACGGCGCCATGCTCGAAGTCTGCTCGGTCGACGCCGATTCCGCCCGCCGGCTCATGAGCATGATCAAAGTGCTCTGCAACATCGACATCTCCCGCAAAAGCGTCATTCAAGAAGGCCACTTCTCCCTGGAAGCCCCGGGCCGCAACATCGACTACCGCGTGAGCTTCGCCCCGGCGATGTACGGCCAAAAAATGGTCGTCCGCGTGCTCGACCCCATGTCCAGCCCCCAGCAGCTGCGCGACATGGACATGCCCGCCGACGTCATGCAGGCCCTCAAAAACACTGCCGACGCCGCCACGGGCATGCTGCTGGTCTGCGGGCCCACCGGCAGCGGCAAAACCACCACCCTCTACGCCGCGCTGCGCGGCATCGACGCGACCACCCGCAACGTCATCACCATCGAAGACCCGATCGAATACGAAATTCACGGCGTCACCCAGATCCCCGTCGACGCGGGCGAAGGCCACACCTTCAGCGTGCTGCTGCGTACCTGCCTACGGCAAGACCCCGACGTCATCGTCCTGGGCGAAGTCCGCGACCAAGACACCGCCGTCACCGCCATGCAAGCCGCCACCACCGGCCACCTGGTGCTCAGCACCCTGCACGCCACCGACACGGTCAGCACCGTCCTGCGCCTGCTCGACCTGGGCGTCGAGCCCTATCTCATCAGCAGCACGCTCAACGTCGTGCTCGCCCAGCGCCTGCTACGCAAGCTGTGCGAAAGCTGCAAAGAGCCCGTCGAGCCCACCGACGCGCAGCGCCAAGGCCTCAAGCTCTCGGGCGACGACCACGCGCTCATCCACCAGCCCATCGGCTGCGAAGCCTGCTTCGGCACCGGCTACGCCGGGCGGGTGGGTGTCTTCGAGCTCTTGGCCACCGACGACAGCCTGCGCGACCTGATCCTCAGCAAGCCCAGCCTGGTCGACCTGCGCAACAGCCTTATCGAGCGCGGCTTCAAAACCCTCAGCGACCACGCCGCCCAGCGCGTGCTCGCGGGCCAGTGCAGCTACGACGACGCCCACCGCATCGTCGGCTTGGGCTAAAAACCCTCCCCACAACCCCGAAGTGCACGCCGCCCCGATAACGACCCGCGCTATCGGAACAGCCCCGCGTCTTCACCGCCGCCACACCAACAACAACCGATTACACCGGTCGTAACGGTTGCGCCGCCTGTGCTGCGGCCGATCCAACGTCGGCCGCACGATTGCGCCTTCGCACACGCCCCCTCTCTCCCTCCACAGAATCGCCCCTATATGAGTCGCATCAACACCAACGTGAACTCCCTGCTTGGCCAGCGTGTGCTGGGACAACAAAACCAGGCCCTGAACACCTCGCTTGAGCGGCTGTCCACCGGCCTCCGCATCAACCGCGGTGCCGACGACCCCGCGGGCCTGATCGCCAGCGAAAGCCTGCGTAGCCAGA
>JALZVY010000163.1 GCA_023300125.1 Phycisphaera sp. | reverse complement strand
GGCGGAGAGGGGGTTCGACGCCGCTGTCTGTCTCGCGCCCTTTGCGACCCCCGGGCGGGATTCGCTGCGCGTGGGCTGCGCCCATGCTCGCGGCGCCCTACGGGCGTCGAACCCGCTCATGGACGCTGCGCGTCCACCCGCGGGTTCAAATCCCGCCGTTGAACCACTAAAAAAAACGCCTCAGCTTCCGGTGATGGGAAGCCGAGGCGTTTCTTTAGGCGGAGAGGGCGGGATTCGAACCCGCGGTACGGGTAATACCCGTACGACGATTTAGCAAACCGTTGCCTTCAGCCACTCGGCCACCTCTCCAAAGGTGAGACGGGCCGGAATTCGCAAGCGAAATCCGACACGTCCTGGGCATGATGCCCGGAGAGCTTAACCCTCTTTTGGGTTGAGCGTTCCGGGCAAATGGCGATGACAGGACTTGAACCTGTGACCGAGGGCTTATGAATCCCTAGCTCTACCAACTGAGCTACATCGCCGAGTCGAGGCATTGTAATCCCCCCCGCCCACAGGGCAACCCGCCGGGGTGCGGTGGGGGCCCTGTGGACAGCAAGTGAGTTTTTGAGGCTCCGCCGCACTCGCGGACCGGTCGAAGTGGCCAAGGGCGTCGCAATCACGGGTCACACGGGCACCGGGCCCCAAAAACCGCCGTACGCCCCGCCGATTAACGAATCAAGCGAGTGACATCCGATACCTCAGCACCTGCATGGAGGCAGTGTTTATGGGTCGCAACGGTCATCGTCACCCATCTGAATGCCCGCACATCAACGGTGAGGATCACCGGTGCGATGGTCGTCTGACGCTACGGCGTCTGGACGAGGCGTTCTCGTATTGCCTCGGGACGTACCACCTGTGTCCCGCTTATCAGCAACTCTCCTGGGAGCAGCAGGACCGTGAAAGCCAAAGCCCGAACCAACCCCAACACCCGCGTCGCGTCGCCCTCGGGCACCCGGCGTCCCGCCGTGCCGTTGCGGTCGCTCTTACCCTCGATCGCCAACCACTCGGCAGACTCAGCGGGCCAAGCCGTGGCCCAAGCGCCCCGCCCCAAACCCGTTTCGCGGTTTGAAGGACCGGTTCGCGAGTTTCTGAGCTACATCCGTGTCGAATGCGGGTTCTCTTCGGCGACCCTCGCGGCCTACGGCGGCGACCTACGCGACCTGTGGGTGTGGATGGTCGAACGCAAGCACCGCGCCTGGTCCGAGCTCACCGCCGACCTCATCGCCGAGCACCTCAAGTCGTTGGAAAAACGTGGCATGGCCACCTCGACGATCGCACGCCACGTCGCGACGATCCGCGTGTTCTGCCGCTTTTTGAAAACCCGCGAACACCACGACGAAGACCCCGCCGACCAGCTGACCCAGCCCCAGACGTGGAAGCGCCTGCCCACGGTGCTGGGCGAAGAGCAGGTCGAAAAACTGCTTCAAGCCCCCGACCCCGACACGCTGCTGTACCTGCGCGACGTGGGGTTGATGGAGCTTCTCTACGCCGGGGGCCTGCGGGCCAGCGAGCTGGCCGAGCTGGACATGTCGGGCGTTCACTTTGACCTGAGCGTGGTGCGCGTGATGGGCAAGGGCCAAAAAGAACGCGTCATGCCCATCGGCCTGCCGGCCATGCGTGCGCTTCGGCGTTACTGCGAAGAGCTACGCGAAGACCTGGTGCGTGAACACGCCCCAACCGACCGCGTGTTTCTATCGCGCACCGGCCAGCCGATCACCCGGGTGGTGGTGTGGCAGATCGTCAAGCGCCACGCCGAGAAGGCGGGCCTGGACAACGTCCACCCCCACACCCTGCGGCACAGCTTCGCCACCCACCTCTTGGCAGGCGGGGCCGACTTGCGCGTGGTGCAAGAGCTTCTGGGTCACAGCAACCTGGAAACCACCCAGATCTATACCCACGTGGACCGGTCGCGGCTCAAAGAAGTGCTCACCAAGTTCCACCCTCGGCCGTAGAGCAAATGGCGTAAAAAATGGCCGGGGTACACGCCAGCGAGCCGTGACGTGGCAAGGCGGTCGAAGCAGCTGACCCCGTAGGGTCAGCGATGCAGGCCAACGCTGCCACGTCGTGGCGCAGCCAGCATACGCCGCCACTTTTCATGCAATCTGCTCTAAAACCCCGCGGTGTCTTGGGGCACCAGCGGGTTTCTGCGCCGGGCCGACTTCGCGCTGGTGTCCGCGGGAGATGCCGCGTCGCCGTACACCAACGTCTCCACGTCTTCCACCAGTTTCTGGGCCAGCAAATGGCCCGCGGTGTGAGGCACGGTGATGCGCGCCGTCCGCGTGCCGGCCTGGCGCACGGTGGCCTTCACGGTGTGATCAAGCCAAAGCCCCGTCACCTCGCCAAGCTTGTCCGACGTAATCGCCTGAACACCCACCAGGCCGCGGCTGCGCATGGCGGTTTCAGCCGCCGAGGTCGCCGTCGCCACGTCGGCGGCCAGGGTGGTGAAGGTGTGGCCCGCCCCGCGGCTGATCCCGGGGGCCACCTCGCGGCCGCCGGTCTGGCAACCGGTCGAAAGCACCAGCAAACCCATCACACTCAGCGACGCAAGACCCCGACGCACAAACCCGGAAAACGAAGAAAACATGGTGCAAACCTCATAAAAAAATGAACAACAAAGTGGCGCGGCCCTCACAACAGACCTGCCCCACCAAGCAACCCTGCGGCAACCGCACCCAAACGCCAGCCCAAAAACCCCAAAGCCCCGCCTGAACGCGGGGCCGCCCCGTCACAACCCGCAAACGGCCTACGACCCGCCGCCGCGGATCAGGCAAAGCCCGACGGTTTTCGCGCCCCTGTTTTAAATGTGCACTTCGGAAAGTTCCCACAACCCCGCGCGGCGGGATGCTCGCCCCACGCCGCCCCGCGGGGTTCTTCAACGGTGGTTAACAAGACACGGCTAGGGCGCCACGCGGATCAGTTCGCTGGTCGCCGTTTCGTTCATCACCCGGCGAAACACGCCCTGGGGCAGCTTCAGTTCGGCCACCACGCGCTCGTCCACCAAGCTGTAGCGGCCCACCGCCTCGCCACGCGACAAATCCATCAGCACACGTGTCTGGGCCTGACGGTCCTCAAGACGGATCCGCAGCGGCGGTGTTCCCTCGGGCGTCTGCGTCTGCTCGGGGTCGACGTCCAGGCGGCTTTTCGCGGTGCCGGTGACCGTGGCCAGCTGAACCCCCGCCACGTCTTCCACACTCTCCAAGCGGTAACGCCAGTCTTCGTCCACGTGCCCCAGGTCGTGGTTCCAGCGAAACGACGCCACCCACGATTCGCCCACCGCAAGCGGCGGGGGGGCGGCAGCAAACTGGGCCATGCCCGAAGCGGTCTCTTCAAAGTCCAGCACATCGGGGATCAGGTCGGGCCGATCGCTTTTGGCCTTCATCGCTTTCACGCCCTTGAGCTGGGTCACACGCCCGTCGGGGCCCACGACAACGTCCAGCGGATGGGCCACCATCGTGCTGATCACCCCGTGCATCACCTTGCTGTCTGACGGCGCGGACTTGCGCGTGTCCACGCCCGTTTCTTTTCCATTGGCTTGGGTCACCACGCCCATCCAGTCCAAGGTCATGACGCAGCGGGCCCCGCCGTCAGCGGTCACACGCTGCACCTTCCACGTCGCCTCGCCTTCGATGTCCGTGACGACGGTGTGCTCGCGCTGGTTGTCCCCCAGGGTGATCTCCACACGCTTTTCCAGCTGCGTGGTGAAGGCAAAGCGCGACGTCTGGCCCTCCACCCAGCGCGGGGCCAGGTCGATGCTGTCTTGGTCTTGGCCCCGGGCCGGGCTCGCGGCCACGGTCAGCAGGCATGCGGCGGCCCATCCCAGAAACCGGCAAGCGAAAGAGGTGCGCAGGCGTGTGGGCATGGTCGGGGTCTCGGTGCAGGCAGGGAAGGTTTCAACACTTCACCCAAACGCGCGGGCGTGAGGGCAAGGGGACAAGCGGACAAGAGGGGGGGGACACTGCGATCTTACGGGGCTTCATCGGTCACCAAGCCCACCGCACCCGCTTCACGCTCCAGCGCCGCGGCCAGGTGCCGCAGCCAGGCGCTTGATCTAGTGATACAGCCCAGGGCTCGGGGCGTGGTCACGCAGCTCCAGCCAGCGCAGGCGATCGATGCGCCAGCCCTGGGCCGTCCGCGTCCAGCCCAGTTCCCAGGTCGTGGGTTCGCGGTATCCCTCGCCCACCCGGCTGGACACGCGCATCTGCGTGGTGGCCCGGTCGGATCCTGCGGGTGGGGCGGTGATTTCGAAACGCCGCAGCGCCGTGCCGCGGACCCGGCGCTGTTGCAGCTTTTGGGTCAGGCCCGCGGCATCGGTGATCTCCCACACGCTGCCCCCGGGCCCTTCAACCCCCACACGCGGGGTGAAAAACGCGTCAAACCGCTGGGCCCGGGCGTTGGTCGCCCCGCCCGAGCCCGCCGACTCGGCAGACACAAGCATCGCTTTGGTCTGGGCCTCGATCTGTTCACGATCCGTGTTCACCGCCGCGGCCAAACCCACGCAGCCCACCGCCAAGGCGTAGGCCAGCCACGAGGCCATCACCGTGCGGGCGTGGCCGCGCCGCCGGCCAACGCTCCGCAGCAAAGCCCCCACCACCACCAGCCCCACCACCAGCACCCAGGGATCTTCAAAGAAATACGTCATGGCAATCGGCCCCGAGCGTGAGAAAACAAAGCGAGCACACCCAAAGCATCACTTGGATGCCCGGCCCGGTGTCGAGCGACGGGCCCACCTTCCGATAGTACGGCCCCTTGCGCACCCCTCGCCCCGCCACACCCCCGTCTTCGCCTTCCAAGCCCGCGGCCCAAGGCCCCGACCTGCTGGAAGGCAATCTCGCGGCCCTGGGCCTGCGCCACGCCCCGCTGGCCGCGCAGCTGCGCGAACAAAGTCCAGCCCCCTTGACCTGGGCCGATGCCAAAGCCGGCGGCCGCACCGCCACCCTGAACACGCCCACGGGCCCGGTGGCCCTGGCCAGCCGCTACGACCCCGAGGGCGAAGCCCGCACCCTCTTGGACACGATCGACCTGGACAAAGCCGCCTGCCTGGTGGTCTTGGGCCTGGGCCTGGGCCACGTCGCCGAGCTGGCCCAGGCCAGCGTGTGCGTGGGCCAAAGCGGCCGCATGCTGCTCTACGAACCCGACCCCGCGGTGCTGCGGGCGGTGCTGGAACAACGCGACCTGCGCGACCTGCTGGCCAACCCTGCGGTCTCTGTTTTATGTGGCGACGAAGACGCCGTGGACCGCACCGCGATCTTGAGCGTCACCGAGCCCTTCGCCGCGCTGATGACCCAGGGCACGCAGCTGGTCACCCCGCCCGCCTCGCGCCGGCGGGCCGCCCACGCCATTCAGGCCTTCGGCGCCCACCTGGCCGAGGCCTTGGGCGGCTACCGCACGCACGTGGCCACCGCGCTGGTCAACGCCTCGCGCACCTGCCGCAACCTGTCGGCGAACCTGGGCGTGTACGCCGCGGGCGCCACCACCGACGAGCTGTACAACGCCGCCCAGGGCTGCGTGGCGGTGTGTGTGGGCGCCGGGCCCAGCCTGGTGAAAAACATCGACCTGCTGTGCGACCCGCAGCTGCGCCAGCGCGTGGTGCTCATCGCCGTACAAACCGCGCTGCAGCCATTGCTGGACCGCGGCATCCGGCCCGACTTCGTCACCGCGTTGGACTACTCGCCGATCTGCACCCGCTTTTACGAAGCGCTGCCTGACCTGCCCGACGTCACCCTGGTGGCCGAACCCAAAGCCCATGCCGCGGTCTTCGACGCCTACCCCGGACCGGTGCGCACGCTCTCCAACAACTTCTGCGACATGCTGCTGGGCAACCCGTCGTCGGGGGGCATGGCCACCCCGCGCCGCGCGATCCCCGGCGGGGCCACGGTCGCCCACCTCTCGTACTACCTGGCCCGGCATTTGGGCTGCGACCCGGTGGTGCTGGTGGGCCAAGACCTGGGCTTTAGCGACGGGCTCTATTACGCCCCGGGCACCGCGGTGCACCGGGTGTGGGGCTGCGAACTGGGCGCCTTCAACACCCTGGAAAACATGGAGTGGCAGCGCATCGTGCGCATGCGCGGCCACCTGCGCCGCACCCAAGACATCCACGGACGGCCGGTGTTCACCGACGAGCAGATGACCGCGTACCTGCAGCAGTTTGAACGCGACTTCGCCCGCGACGCCGAGCTGGGACTCACCACCCTCGACGCCACCCAAGGCGGCCTGCCCAAAGCCCACACCACCGCGGTCCCCTTGGCCCAGGCCCTGGCGGATCACGCCCAGGCCCCCACGCCCAATCTGCCGGCGGTGCCCGGCCCGCTGGACACCGCGCGCCTGCGCGGCGTCGACGCACAGCTCACCCTACGCCGCGCCGAAGTCGCCGAGCTGTCGTCCATCTCTGCAACCAGCCTGGAATTGATCCGCAAGATGCAAGACGCCATCGCGCTCAACGACCGCAAGCGGCTGGACAACCTGTTC
>JALZVY010000162.1 GCA_023300125.1 Phycisphaera sp. | reverse complement strand
CCTGCGGATCTGTGCATCTTGCTTCGCCCCCCTTTCTGAAAAAACACCATGCCGCGACTTGAATTCGAAACCCTGGACAAACTCAACCGGCACCTGGACGTGTCGACCGACCTGAACCACGCGGTGTTCCAGTCGCTGGACCTCAACGCGGTGGCCGATCGGTTGGCCACCACCAGCCTGCAACACAACGTGCTGCTGGGCTGCGAGGTAAGCGAGGCCTTGCTGCAGCGCTTTGACCAGCCCGCGGTGTTTCCCACGCTGCCCGACGTGCCTTTCCAGATGTATCGCGGCGCGTTGTACGGCCCCGACGAGCTGCTGGGCGGCTACCAGCCCGGGCAACCCGAAAGCTATGAACGCACCCTGGACGGCCAGGTGTACCGCCACTACGTGAACACGGGCAAGGCCGGCACCCAAGACGTGGTGACGATGCTGGCCCGGCGCCTGCACGACCACGCGATGACCGATGCCCTGCACGAGTTTTTGGTGGGCCGCAAGGTGGTGGCGATCATGGGCGGCCACGCCATGCGCCGCGACGCGCCCGACTATTTAAAGGTGGCCCGGCTGTCGCGCGACCTGGTGCAGGCGGGCTATCTGCCGGCCAGCGGCGGCGGGCCCGGCGGCATGGAGGCCACGCACCTGGGCGCATGGTTTGCCGCCCGCGACGACGCCGAGCTGGTCGAAGCGGTGGCGATGCTTTCCAAGGCCCCGCTGTACGACCCCATGGGCCCGTGGCTGGACACCGCCGCCGCGGTGAAGCAGCGCTACCCCTTGATCAACCCCGACGACGGCCGCAGCCTGGGCATCCCCACCTGGCTGTACGGCCACGAGCCGCCCACGGGCTTTGCCACGGACATCGCCAAGTATTTCGCCAACAGCGTGCGCGAAGAAGGTTTGCTGGCCATCGCCACCTACGGCGTGGTGTTTGCCCCGGGCAGCGCGGGCACCATTCAAGAAATCTTCCAAGACGCCACGCAAAACCACTACCGCAGCTTCGGCACCATCAGCCCGATGGTTTTCTTGGGCGAACGGTTTTGGACCCAAGACAAGCCGGTGTTCCCGCTGCTGAAGCAGCTGGCCACAGGCCACGACTACGGCCAACTGCTGAGCGTGACCGACGACCGCCGCTTGGTGATGGAGCGGATCGCTGCCTTCACGCCGGAAACTGTCGCCAACCCTGTCGCCAAGCCTGTCGCAGCCCCGCCCCCAGCCCCCGCTGATTGACCGGTCTGCCGAACGCTCGGCGGGTAGGGTGTGAGCATGCCCTCACGCGACGACATCCTGCTTGACTACCTCGACGGCCTGCCTTTTGACCCTTACCCGGTGCAAGAAGACGCGCTGATGCGCTTTTTTGAGCGCGAAGAGCCCGGCGGCGGGGTGTTGGTGTGCGCCCCCACCGGCACGGGCAAGACGGTGATCGGTGAAAGCGCGATGTACGAGGCGCTGGCCACGGGCACCACGGCCTACTACACCACGCCGCTGATCGCCCTGACCGAGCAGAAGTTTGCCGAGCTGCAAGACAGCGCCGAGCGCTGGGGCTTTTCGCGTGACCAGGTGGGCCTGGTGACCGGCAACCGATCCGAAAACCCCCGCGCCAACGTGCTGGTGGTGGTGGCCGAGGTCTTGCTCAACCGCCTGCTGCACGCCGGGCCCGACGAGGGCGCGTTCGACTTTTCAAACGTGTCGTCGGTGGTGATGGACGAGTTCCACAGCTTCGCCGAGCCCGAGCGCGGCATTGTGTGGGAGTTGTCGCTGAGCCTGCTGCCCGAACACGTGCGGCTGCTGCTGCTTTCGGCCACGGTGGGCAACGCCAGCCTGTTTTTAAGCTGGCTGCGCACCCAGCACGGCCGCGACCTCACGCTGGTGCAAGGCACCGAGCGCCGCATCCCCTTGGAATACCACTGGATCGGCGACGAGCTGCTGCCCGACCAATTGGTCAACATGGTCAAGGGCGACGACGACACCCGCAAAACCCCGGCGTTGGTGTTTTGCTTTGACCGCGCACGCTGCTGGAGCACCGCCGACCTGCTGCGCGGCCGGGACATGCTGATCGACGGCCAGCAGGCCAAACTGGCCGAGCGGATCGACGCGCTGGACAGCGAAAACTTCTTCAAGCACGGCGCCGGGCCCAAGCTCAAGCGCATCCTCATGCGTGGCGTGGGGGTGCACCACGCAGGCCTGCTGCCCAAATACCGGCGGGTGGTTGAAGAGCTGTTCCAGGAAAAGCTGCTGAGCTTTTGTGTGTGCACCGAAACCCTGGCCGCGGGCATGAACCTGCCGGCACGCAGCGTGGTGCTGACCGAGCTTCTCAAAGGCCCGCGCGGCAAGAAGAAGGTGATCGCCGCCAGCAATGCCCACCAGATGTTCGGCCGCGCCGGGCGTCCGCAGTTCGACACCCAGGGCCACGTGTTTGCCGTGGCCCACGAAGACGACGTGAAGATCTTGCGCCACAAAGACAAGATCGCGCAGATCGACGAAAACAGCAAAGACCCCAAGCTGATGGCCGCGCGCAAGAAGCTGATCAAGAAAACGCCCAAGCGCCGCGAGGGCTTCCAGTACTGGTCGCAGACGCAGTTTGACGCCCTGCAAACCGCCGAGCCGGGCAAGCTGATCAGCAAGGGGCACCTGCCCTGGCGGCTGCTGGCCTTTTTGCTGGACTCCGACGCCAACGTGCCGCGCCTGCGCGAGGCCGCCGACAAGCGACTGATGCCCGAGCCCGACATCGTCGCGGCCCAGCGGCACCTGACCCAGCAGCTGGTGACCCTGCACGAAGAAGGCTACGTGGCGCTGGACCCGGCGCCACCGGCCAAGCCCAAGCCCGGGGACAAGGAAGCGAGCGAAGAGGAAAAAGCCGACGACGCCGACACCGCGGCCACCCCCGCCGACGACAACCCGCTGGCCGGCCTGACGCTGGGCGGCGGTTTGGGCGGCGCGCTGGGCGGACCCACCGGCAAGAAAACGCCCGAACGCAAAAAGGCCAAGACCCCCGCGGCCTCCCATTCCAAATCCGAATCGCCAACCGCCAAGCCCGAATCCACCCCCGCGCCGCCGGCCTATGCCCCGCGCACGGCCACGAAAACCGATCAGCTTCAAACCCTGCTGAAGTTCCGCGCCGCCCAGCCGCTCTACGGCGCGTGGCTGCTGACGTATCTGGGCCAGGCCGACAAGATCGAGCGGCTGCAGATTTTTGAAAGCCTGATGGAGATGCCCGGCAGCGTGGCCCGCTACGTGCGGGTGCCCTTCCCCCAAGACCTGCCCCCGGGCGAGATGACCCTGAACATGGTCGACCCCGCCCTGCTGCAGGCCGGGCTGTTCACCCACGACGAGATGTACCCCCCGCCGCCGCACGAGCAGGACCGGCCCTTTGGCGAGCCGCCCAAGTTCCCCGTGCCCCTGGGCGACAAGCTGTACACGCTGTTTCAAAACACCGTCTCGCACCCGGGCACCTTCCGCATCAGCCCGGTGTGGGCCGCGGGCGACCTGCTGACGTTCAACGGCGACTTCAACGCCTACATCACCGCCCGGGAATTGCAGCTGCAAGAAGGCGTGATTTTCCGCCACGTGCTGCGGCTGATCTTGCTGTGCGACGAGTTTTCCGCGGTGACCCCGCCGGGCGTGACCGAGCTGGCCTGGCAGACCGACCTCAACGAGCTCAGCGAACAGCTGACCGCGGCCTGCCGCAGCATCGACCCCGCCAGCACCGACGAGGTGCTGACCCGCGGCGGGTGAAATCCCGTTTGTGTTGCATGCCTGAACTCTCCGATAGAATTCAAGGCATGTCATTTGACCCCGCGATTCCCGAACCGCTGCCGCCGCACGCCGATGTGGTGCCTCCCGAGCACCCCCTGCGGGCGGAGATGACCGACGCGCGCTTCGACCGCTACTGGAAGTCCGGCTCGCTGAAGTACACCCACTTCTTGCCGATGACCGAAGGCGGCACGGCCACGATCCAGACCTGCTTCGACATCAACCTCAACCGCACGGTGGTCTACAAGGCCCTGCACGAGCACCTGGCCGACGACGAGACCGAGATCGCCCGGTTCCTACGCGAGGCCCGGGTCACCGCCAACATCCCCCACCCGGGCACGGCGCCGGTATACGAGATCGGCCGCGACAAAGCCGGCCGGGTCTACTTCACCATGAAGAAGCTCGAAGGCCGCGACCTGCGGTCTATCTTGGGTGCCCTCTCGGCCCAAGAGCGTGCCACCCAGGCCGCCTACCCCCTGGCCCGGCGGGTTGAGATCCTGATCAGCGCTGCCCAAACCCTGAAATACGCCCACCACGCGGGCGTGGTGCACCGCGACCTCAAGCCCGCCAATCTGCTGGTGGGATCGTTTGGTGAAGTGACCGTGCTGGACTGGGGCTTGGCCAAGGTGCGGGGCGAAGCCGCTCCCCCGGGGGCCGAAAAGATCACCGGCCAGGCCGGGCTGGCCCTGGAGCTCACCCAGCCCGGGCGGCGCTTTGGCACCCCCCTCTATATGACGCCCGAGCAGGCGCGTGGCGGCACCACCGACGAACGCACCGACGTGTACGGGCTGGGCGCGATCCTTTTCGAGATGCTCACCGGCAAACCGCTGATCTTCGGGCAAGACCTCGACGAGGTGCTGCAGCAGATCCTTGAACGCCCCGTGCCCCGCCCCAGCGACGTGGCCCGCCAGGCTGTGCCCGAGCGCTTTGTGCCCGAGGATTTGGAAGCCGTGTGCCTGACGTGCCTGCAGACTGACCCCGCGGACCGTTATCCAGACATGGCGGCCCTGATCGACGCACTGAACGCCGGCCACCACAACCTCACAGCCCAAGGCCGCGGCGAGGGCCCCCACGCCCGCCGGGCCCTGGCCCTCGCCGCGGCCCTGGGCCTGGGGGCCGGGCTCGTCCTTGGGGCTTTGTCCCGGCTCAACGTCTGAAAAAAGTGTGTCGGTCGTGAGTTATGGACCCCGGCCCGCGGGTGGCATGCCAAGCAGGCCCCAGCAGGCGGCCGGGATGCGGCCGCTTGCGGCCTGGACGAAGCCAAACCCACTTTTCGAACGCGTTAAATACAAAAGCTGCCCCCGCTCGCCCTCCAGCCCGCCACAGGGCCGCGACGGGCCATCGCATCAGGTTTAACCCTAGCAAGCGATCGCAGTTCACCCAGCTTAACAAACCGATTTTGGTGGCTTTTCTAAGCGTTTGACACGACTATGAAAGGCCCTAGGATCAGCCAGCCCGATAAAGCGAGTGGCGGCGCAATGCCGAACACGCTTCACGCTGTTGACGGGATTGGTCGAAGTTAGTTCGACTCCTGCCTGCACAACGGTTGTCACCCGCACAACCGTTGTATTACCGAAACCCGCGCCGCAACCGGCGACCCTGGAGAAACCACGATGAAGTCTGAAGGCTTGCAGCCCCTTGAACCACGCAACCTTTTCTCCGCCAACCCCTTTGGAGTTGGCGACGTGGACACGGTCGACAACCGCCCCGCGTTGGTGGTGCTCACAGACATCGGCGGCGACGCGGACGACGAGCAGTCGCTCATCCGTTTGCTGAGCTACGCGGACGAGTTCGACCTGCGGGGCATTCTGGTCGGCGCTCAAGGCACACCCGGCGACGCCGCCGCGGGACGCCTGGTCGACCACGAAGGCGACGGCCAAACCGGTGACCCCGACGCCACGCGTGCGTTTGCAGTCATCAATGCCTACGCCAACGTCTACGCCCAGCTGATCGACGCCCCCACCGGCGGTGCAGGCACCTACCCCACCCCCGACCAGCTGCGCTCGGTGGTGTCCGAAGGCCTGGGCCGTGCCGCAGACGGCACCGTGCCCCGCGACGCCTCGTCCATCCGCGTGGGCAACAACAGCGCCGCCTCGGACGCGCTGATCCGCATCGTCAACGAATCCACGGTCCCCGTGAACGTCTCGATCTTCGGCGGCGCCCGCGAGCTGGCCCAAGCCCTCTTCGACGCCGAGCGTGACCCCTCGATCGACATCGACGTCTTCAAGTCGAAGCTGCGTGTCTACTCGGTCGAAGACCAAGACTCCCTGACCTCGACCGGCAACGGGCCCACCGCCAGCGGCACACTGAGCTGGATCGTCTCCAACCACCCGGACCTGCTGGTCATCAACTCCGGCAACGTCGGCGACGAAGGCGCCGGTACCCAGTCCCAGGCCTTCCGCGGCTTCTACCGCAACAACCTGCCCGGCAGCAACGGCGGCGGCACGCTGGTCGACCCCGCAGACTTCGGCCTCACCACCCAGTCCTTCGTCGACGACCTGCGTGACGCGGGCAACCCGCTGATCAACGGCGACCTCAGCGACCTGTACCCCACCCAGGGATACAACGGCGAAGCGATCTTCACCGGCATCGACACCGGCACGGTCTTGGTCAAAGAAGGCGACACCCCGTCGTTCCTGTACTTCTTGCCCAACGGCCTGTCCGACCCCGACGACCCCTCGCTGGGTGGTTTCGGCGGCCGCTTCGAGCAGCTCGACCCCAACGTCAACTACTGGACGCCCGCCAGGGACTTCCTGCCCAGCGGCAACAGCGACGTCTTCGCCGAGCGGCAGTACACCATCGCGCGTTTCCGCAGCGAAGTGCAGAACGACTTCCTGGGTCAACTCACCAACCAGCAAAGCGGCATCGGTGACTTGGGACCCAACGCGATCCTGAGCATCAACGAATCGCAAGGCGACAGCACCCTCAACGTGCTCTACGAAAACGCCGCGCTGGGTGAGACCCTCACCCTCGATGCCTCGCAGTCCTTCGACCCCAACGGCGAAAACCTCGAGTTCCGCTGGTTCGTCTACGACGAGCCTTCGAGCTTCAGCGGCACCGCCACCTTCAGCTCCGACAGCACCGGCATCACCGGCCTGTCACTCAACGGTGGCCGCGTGGGCGAGACCCTGCACGTGATCCTGGCCGTCGACGAACAGGTCGGCGACGGGCCCACCCTGACCGCCTTCCGTCGCGTGGTCTTTGAAGTCACCGCGGCCAACGAAGCCCAGCCGCTTCCCACGCCAACGCCCACACCCGAGCCGGCCCCCGCGCCTCAGCCCGAGCCCACCCCTGAGCCCGAGCCGCAGCCTGAGCCCGAGCCACAGCCT
>JALZVY010000161.1 GCA_023300125.1 Phycisphaera sp. | reverse complement strand
TGGGCCTCGTGGCCGCGCCGCTCAACGGCCCGGACGACCTGTCTCAGGCGGACGTGGTGGTCGACGCGGTCTTGGGCAGCGGCTTCGACGCCCGGCAGGGGCCGCCACGGGCCGAAGTGACTCAGGCGATCACGGCGATCAACGCCGCGGGCGATGCCGGGGCGGTGGTGGTGGCGGCGGACTTGCCTTCGGGGCTCGACGCGGACCGCGGCGTGGCTTCGGGCGGCGACCTGGCGGTCGTGCGTGCCGAGGTTACGGTCAGTTTTGTTGGCCCCAAGGCCTGCTTTGGCCCGTTGGTCGAGCCCTGGCTGGGCCGGGTGTTGGTGGCCGACATCGGCCTGCCCGACACCGCGGTGGCCGCGTTTCTGGCCGATGGCGATGCGGCGGGGCAGGCGTAAGATCATCCGCAGATCTTGCCGTTGTTTCATGAAGGTTATGCCACAGGAGCCCTTGCGATGAACTTGAACCGGATGACGTTTTTGTGCATCTTCCTCGCCGTGGGGCTGGGGGGCGGGCCGGTGGGCCCTGTTACTGCGCTGGCGGGCGAGCTCGATCCTGCGCAGCAGAAGTGGTACGAGAAATACAAGGTGCAGCTCAACGCGCCAGACCCTGCGGCGATGCAGCTCAACACCGACCCCGAGCCGGACCTCACCCAAGAGGGCATGGTCAATCTCTTTAACGGACGCGACTTGGCGGGGTGGACGGTCTACAGCGGCAACGGCCTGTTTGAGGTCCAGGGCGAGGAGGTGGTGGGGCGGAGCCGCGCATCCACCCGAGACTCGTTTTTGTGCACCGACGACGACACCTGGTCGGACCTGCTGCTGACCTGCGAAACGTTCTGGGAGGTCGACGGCAACACCGGGATCATGTTTCGAGCCCGCACACGCCCGCATGAGGGCGCCGGCGAAAACCCCGCCCCGCAAGATCTCGTGGTCTACGGACCGCAGATCGAGATGGAAGGCTTTGACGGATTTGCCAAGGGACGCGGGTGGTCCGGGGCGGCCTACGGCGAGGGCTGCGGCGGCTACTTCTACCCCTTGTGGTTAAAAGAGCACGCCGCGGCCCGTGCCGCGCTCAAGCGTGGCGAATGGAACCGCATGACCCTGCTTGCCCGGGGCAACGTGGTGCGGACCTGGATCAACGGCGTGCCCGCGGCCCACTGGATTGGCGACGGGAGTTTCCCCAGCGGCCGGCTGGGGCTGCAGCTCAAAGGCAAGGGCAGGGGGACCATTCGGTGGCGCCACTTCAAGGTCAAGCGGCTGCCCCCCAACGAGCCGGCGGAGCCTGCTCCGCTTACGGAACCTGCGGCCGGGCGGTAGGTTCTGCGCCACACGGCGAGGCAAGATCCCCGCGGCGTGGGGTATGCTGGGTTTGCGTCGATTATTCGTTGCGTTGTGAAAGCAGAGGTTGTTTTGGTTTTAATTCACCGTTTCCGTTTCGCGCGATCGTCTGCGCTTTTGGCCCGCCTGTTGGCGATGGCCCTGCTGGCCACCACGCCCGCGGCGATGGCCGGCAAGGACGCCCCCGCTGTGGTCGCCCCCGGCGCGGAGGTCGCGGCCCTGGCCAAGCGGCAGGCCGCGATTCAAGGCATCGTGGTCTTCGAGAGCAAAGCGGGCCTGCGCGGTGTGGCCGTGGACATCATCGTCACCGCCACCAACGACGGAGGCGAAACGCGCTTCGAACGTGAAGTCGGCGACCAGATGACCACCTCGCTCAAAGAAGCGGTGCGGGCGGTTCAGGTTGAGCACCCCGATTGGGACGGGCAGGGCCTGCGGGTCAGCTTTGAAAACAAATACACCGACAAGGACGGCGGCTCGGCGGGAACGGCTTACGCCGTGTGCCTGCGCTCGATGCTCGAAGGCTTCGACATCGACCCGGCCTTTGCGATGACCGGCGACATCACCGTGGACCGTCGGGTGCGGAAGATCGGCGGCGTGGTGGCCAAAATCGACGGGGCCACCCGCGACGGGGCTCGGCTGATTGGCATCCCCTCGGAAAACGCCGCGGCGCTGGACGACCTGGTGATTTTGGAATCGCCGCGGGCGCTGGTCGATGCGCAGCTCTTCGTGCTCGACACCCTTGACGACGCGGTGGCCTTGGCCCGCGGCGACCGCGCCCAGTCGCTGGCCACCGCCATCGACCTGTTCGCCGACTTGCAGAAGCAGCTCGACGGAAAACGGGGCTCTCAGGGTTTCAAAGACCCGGGCGTCGAAGATCAGCTGGTGGCCATTCTCGAACTCGCACCCCACCACGCCTCGGCCCAGGGCATGCTCAAGCAGATCCGGCGCGAGGCGCCGCGACGGTTGTCGGTGGGGGCGTCCTTCGATCAGATCTTGCAGACCGCCGGTCCAGCCTTTGAATCGATCGGCGAGCTGAAGTTTGGCGTGCGGCCCACCGGCGACCAGGTCTCAGCGATCGCCAGCGGTGAAAAAGCCCTCATCAAGTTGGGCCGTCTGCTGGACAAGGACATGCGTATGTTTTACGAAGCGTCCAAGCGGTACGTCGCGGCCGGGGCGAAGATGGTGCGTTCGAAAAAGCCCGGGATGAAATACGTCCAGCGTCTGCGTCAAGCCGGTGAAAAACTCAGCGCCGAGTACACGAAAATAGGTCGCGATTCGGAGATCCTCGACGCCTTGGTGCGGGGCGGTGGTTGAACCCGGGCGATCGCGACAGGCGCCGGCCGTGTCCGGCGCGCCTACTGTTTTGTTCCCTCAACTTGGAGATCCGCATGCGCTTTTTGAAACCGTTGGTTGCCTGTCTGTCCGCCGTGGTTGCTGTGCCGGGCGCTGCCCAAGCCGAGCCCGCATCTCAGCCGGCTCAGGCCATGGTTGCTTCCATTGAAGCCGCCCACGGCAGCGCCGCGTACCACGCCCACGCCGCGGTCGAGGCTGAGTTCACCGTGCTGTATCCCGGCCGGGTCGATCTGCAAGGCACGATCCTGTTCGACACCCCGGGGGGCAAAAGCCGAATCACCCTCAACGATGGAAGCCTCTGGGTCTTCGACGGCGAACAAGCCTGGGTGGCCGCGGGCAGCACGCAGACCAAGCGTGCCCGCTTTCACTTGCTCACCTGGCCCTACTTCTTTGCCGCGGCCCACAAGCTCAACGACGCGGGCACCCACCTTCACGGCCCCGAGATGCTGCCCGCCCGCAGCCTGGACGACACGCGCCCTGCGGTGAAGGTTTCGTTTGATCCGGGCATCGGCGACGCACCCGACGACTGGTACAAAGCCTTCCAAGACGACCAAGGCCGTGTGGACGCGCTGGCGTACATCGTGACCTACAACAGCAAGGATGCCGTCAAAGCGGAGAAGCGCCCCAGCATCTGCATCTACGACACGTTTGAAACCCAAGACGGGGTGACCTATCCCACGTCGTGGCGAACCTGGTTTTGGAAGCCCGACGCGGGCATCATCTCCGACACCCCCAAAGGCCGGACCCAGTTCAAGAACGTGCGTTTTGTGACCCCCGCGGCAGACGCCTTCGTGAAGCCTCAGGGCGCGACCGAAGACACATTGCCCACGAGGTGATTTTGCGTTTTTCGGTGGGCCACTGCGCCGTGCAGGTGGGGGCTGATGTCTCACGGAGGTTGGGCCGCGCTCAGGTTTGAGCGGAGCGCAGTGTCCCGGCTCGCAGAGGCGGGGAGGCGGTGGGGGCACACCCAGGGACGCGCCGAACACGGTGGTGCTCACCCGCCGGCAGTGGGGGCGTTCGCGCCACGGGCAACGGTTGGGGGGTGCTGCGGTGACTGCGGTTGACGGGCCGCGGGCCGGCTATATAGCGGCTTGCGACTGGTCGACTCCAACATGTTGGGGTCGCGAAGAGGGAACCCGGTGTGAATCCGGGACTGTCCCAGCAGCGGTATGTGGGAACGAGCGTCGCATTCATAGGCACTGACCTTCATTGAAAGAAGGTTGGGAAGCCGCGGCCTTTAGGAAAACCGGCCACGCCGGAAACGCCCACGAGTCCGAAGACCTGCCAGCCACCCGCGGCGCACGCGGTGCTTTAAACGCACCGATTGCTTTGCGGTTTGTTTCCGTCTGCCCACCTTCTTAGGAAAGGCTGGTCCGTGATGCTTACGCCTGTCGTACCGCTGCGCGTCCCGACGTTTTCGTCGGGCTAACGCTGCGCCGTGTTTTCAATCTGCGTTGACCCGCCGACCTGCGCGGGGCGCGGTCGTTGTTTTTGCTCTTCTCGCCGCGTCGACACGACGTGGCCTGCAGGGGTTCTGCGCCTGCAATGCGCTGCCCCTTGTGTTTCCCCATCTTTTGAGATCTCTCATGCCCACCCCTGAGCCTTTCCACGTTCGTGACCGCCATGGCCGCGTTGTTGACTTTGACCCCGCACGCATCACCGCCGCGCTGTCGGCTGCGGTCCGCGCCGAGTACGGCGATTCGTTGCCCGAAACGCTAGACCTCGCCCATTTGACCCAGCGCGTTCGCGGCGAGGCCGCCTTCCTCGCCCGGCGCGACCAGGGCGTGGTGGATGTCGAGCGGTTGCAGGATCTGGTTGAGACGGCGCTGATGGCCGCGGGAGCCTTTCGTGTGGCTCGCCGCTACATCGTCTACCGCGAGCAGCGGGCCCGGGCGCGGGCCGTGCGCGACGGGGGGGCTGCCCCAGCGGCCACCCGACTGCACGTTGTGGGACCCGCTGGTGAGCGAACGACCCTGGATCGGCACACCCTCAAAGCCCGGCTGTACCGCGCTTGCCAGGGGCTGGCCGACTGCGACCCCGGGGGCCTGCTGGATGATTTGACCGCGGGGCTTTACGACGGGATCACCCGCGACGAGCTGGACCGCGCTTTGGTGCTGGCGGCCCGGCAGCGCATCGAACGCGACCCGGCCTACGGCCATGCCGCGGTTCGCCTGGTGCTGGACACGGTGTATCGCGAGGCCCTGGGCATCGATCCCGACCACTCTGCCCCCTTTGCCTGGGACCAAGGCCGAGCGCCGCTGTTTGATTCGTCGCCGGGTGTAGCCGATCCATTTGTCGCGTGCTATCGCGCGGGCTTGCGGACGGCCTTGGAAGTGGGGGTGGCGGCCGAGCGTCTGGACCCGCGTTTGCTGGACTTTGACCTGGACGCCTTGGCCCAGGCGCTTGATCCGGCCCGCGATGAAGACTTCACGTATTTGGGGGTGCAGACGCTCTACGACCGCTATCTGCTGCACATTGAAGAACGGCGTTTTGAAACGCCTCAATATTTTTGGATGCGGGTGGCCATGGGGCTGGCCTTGGAAGAAGACGACCCCACGGCCCGGGCGGTCGAGTTCTACGGCATGCTGTCGACCTTCCGCTTTGTGAGCGCCACGCCCACGCTGTTCAACGCCGGCACGCTGCACCCTCAGCTTTCCTCGTGCTACCTGACCACGGTGGACGACGATCTGGAGCATATTTTCAAGTGTGTGCAGGACAACGCGCTGCTGAGTAAGTGGGCCGGGGGGCTAGGCAATGACTGGACCCGCGTACGGGCCACCGGGGCCCAGATCCAGGGCACCCACGGGGCCAGCCAGGGTGTGGTCCCATTTTTGAAAGTGGCCAACGACACCGCGCTGGCGGTGAACCAGGGCGGTAAACGCAAAGGGGCGGTGTGCGCTTATCTCGAAACCTGGCACCTGGATCTCGAAGCCTTTTTAGACCTGCGTAAGAACACCGGCGACGACCGTCGGCGCACCCATGACATGCACACCGCCCACTGGATCCCGGACTTGTTCATGCAGCGGGTGCAGCGGGGCGAGGCGTGGACGCTGTTTAGCCCCGACGAAGTGCCAGACTTGCACGACCTGTACGGAGAGGCATTTGCGCAGCGTTATGAAGCCTATGAAGCGGCGGCTGACCGCGGGGAGCTGCGCCAGCACCGTCGGCTCGACGCCGCGGAGCTGTGGCGCAAGATGCTGACGATGGTCTATGAGACCGGCCACCCATGGCTGACCTTTAAAGACCCCGCCAATCTGCGCAGCCCGCAGGATCACGCGGGGGTGATCCACAACTCGAACCTATGCACCGAAATCTTGCTGAACACCAGCAACGACGAGACGGCGGTGTGCAACCTGGGGTCGGTCAATCTGAAGGCCCACCTTGGCCCGAAAGGAGTGGATCACACGCGGCTGGCCCAAACCGTGGGGACCGCGGTGCGGATGCTCGACAACGTGATCGAGCTGAATTTTTACCCCACCGCCGAGGCCCGCCAAGCCAACCTGCGGCACCGCCCGATCGGCCTGGGGCTGATGGGGTTCCAAGATGCGCTGTACGCCCTGCGGATGGCGTATGACGCGCCCGAAGCCATTGCGCTGGCCGACACGCTGGGTGAAACCATCAGCTTCCACGCGCTGCAGGCCTCGGCGGGGCTGGCTGCCGAGCGTGGCCACTACGGCTCGTATCCCGGGTCCAAGTGGGACCGCGGCCTGCTGCCGATCGACACCGTGCAGCTTCTGAATGAAGCCCGCGGCGGGGAATTGGAGATGGACACCACCGCGAGCTTGGACTGGACGCCGGTGCGTGAGGCCATTGCCCGCCACGGGCTGCGCAACAGCAACGTGATGGCCATCGCGCCCACCGCCACGATCTCCAACATTGCCGGCTGTACTCAGTCCATCGAGCCGACTTACCGCAACCTGTACGCCAAGAGCAACCTGTCGGGAGACTTTACGGTGGTGAATGAGTTCCTGGTGAACGATCTCAAACAGCGCGACCTGTGGGACGAAGCGATGATCGAAGCGCTCAAGTACCACGACGGGGAACTGGGACCGATCGACCGTGTTCCCCATGACTTGAAGCAGCTCTACCGCACAGCGTTTGAGCTGGACGCCGACGCGCTGATCGAGGCGACCAGTCGGCGGCAGAAGTGGATCGACATGGGCATCAGCTTCAACCTGTACCTGGCCAAGCCCAGTGGTCGAGCGCTCAGCGAGATGTACCTGCGCTGCTGGAAAAAAGGTCTGAAGACCACTTACTACCTGCGTTCGCAAGCCGCGACGCAGATCGAGAAGTCCTCGGTTGATGTCAACCGCCACGGGGCCCAGCCCAAGTGGATGAAGTCCGCCTCGGCTTCGGCCACGGTGGGGCCCGCCAGTGTGGTGGGCAAGGCGTGCTCCATTCTCGAACCGGACTGCGAGGCGTGCCAGTAAGCGGCCCTCACCCGGCATACACGCCAAGCACGACAAGCACGACCAGTCCGCCCATTTCAAGACACCGAACATGCCTAGCAAGGCCAACCGCGGTGCGGCTCCCGGGATTCGGGGACGGCGCCACGGCAACCCAACCTTTTTTTTGCGAAAGACCCCATGACCTGCTGCGACCCGACCCCTTCTCAGCCCCACGACCTCACGCACGCGGTCGACCCCGCGGCCAAGCGGCTCATCAACTGCCGAGCCGTCGACGTGAACCAGCTCTGCCCGATTCGCTACCACTGGGCCTGGGAGCATTACCTCAACGGCTGCGCCAACCACTGGATGCCCACGGAAGTGTCGATGCAGAAAGACATCGACCAGTGGCGCAGCGACGCGTTCAACGAAGATGAACGCCGCGTGGTGTTGCGCAATCTCGGATTTTTTTCGACCGGCGAGTCATTGGTGGGCAACAACATCGTGCTGGCGATTTTTCGTCACGTCACCAATCCCGAATGCCGTCAGTACTTGTTGCGTCAGGCCTTTGAAGAAGCGATCCACACCCACACCTTCCAGTACGTCTGCGAGTCGCTGAGTCTGGATCAACGCGAGGTGTTCAACATGTATCACGAGGTGGACAGCATCGCGGGCAAAGACGATTTCGTCATGTCGCTCACCGCCGATGTGATGGACCCGACATTCACCACCGATGGCGACGAAAACATCCGCACGTTCTTAAAAAACCTGATCGGTTTTTACGTGATCATGGAGGGGATCTTTTTCTACAGCGGCTTTGTGATGATCCTCAGCTTCCACCGCCGCAACCGTCTAACGGGGATTGGCGAGCAGTTCCAGTACATCTTGCGCGACGAATCGATCCACATGAATTTTGGGATCGACCTGATCAACGGCATCAAGGCGGAGAACCCTGGGGTGTGGACCCCAGAGTTCCAGCAAGAGATCTCGGAGTTGATTGACCAGGCCGTGCAGTACGAAGTTCGCTATGCCCAGGACTGCTTGCCCAATGGCGTGCTGGGGCTTAACGCCGAGCTGTTCGATGACTACGTCAAGCACATCGCTGACCGTCGGCTCGAAAAAATCGGCCTGCCGCGCCGCTACGAGACCCAGAACCCGTTTCCTTGGATCAGCGAGACCATCGACTTGCAAAAAGAGAAAAACTTCTTTGAGACCCGCGTGACGGAATACCAGTCGGGCGGGGCTCTGGATTGGTAGCTGCCCGGCGGCGCGCCTGCGATGCGCCGCACGCCCCCATGCCGCCCGCGGCGCTGCGCGATACGTCCCATGGACGTGCTGAGCTTTAACAGCGACCGCAAGCCCGAAGTGATGAAGTTATCGGTGGATCCAGTGGGATCCCCGTGACCGTCGATGGGCCGTCGCCGACCACGACCGTGGCCGGGACACCGTAACGCCGTCGTCACGGCATCTTGCCTTTCTGCGGCCTCCCCCTTTTTTCTGGGGGGGGCTTTTTTTATGCATCCCTGGGCCCGCGCGGTGCGTGGAGCCCGGGGGGCCTGGCGTGAGACCGCCGTGGTGCTTTACAACAGTGGATGCGGGGGTTGGCCGCGCCCCCATGCAGGGGCTTCAATCAGGTGATGCCTTGCCGAGGGGTGAAAGGCGTTTCGCCCGCACCTTTGCCGGGCCATGGCACAAAGGTATGGCTTTTATGCAACCGGTTCAATACACTGAGATGGCGTTGAATGCGGCCTTGCCGCACGGGTGGGAGAGCGTGGCCCGGCTCGCCTCATCTGCTTTTTCGAAGCTTGCGGATCAACGGGTCACATTTTCAGAGACAGCCAAAGGCCACCTATGAACGCTCAGAAACCAATATTCACTTTGGAATTGTGGCTGGCAAGAGCATTGATGTTCTTGGTTTTGTGGTCTCCGGCCGCGCTGGGGCATGCGCAGCTGGTTCACCCTGGCGGATGGCACACGCAAGCTGATTTGGATGCCATTCGCTCGAACGTCCAAGCCCAGCAAGAACCCTGGATCACCGGTTGGAAAGCCGTCGCCAATGAAAGGCCCGACGCGAAGTACAAGGCCAATGTTGAGCGTGTGATGACCGACAAATTCGCCTTGTCACGCAATGGGCATGCGGCGTATCAGTTGGCCATGAAATGGGTGGCCACGGGTGATCAAGCCTATGCCGATGCGGCCATCGGGGTGATCGACCATTGGGTTGAAACCGTCGAGGTGTTTGACGTGTGGGGGCCCACGCTGACGCTCAGCACGGGCTCGGGTTTTATGGCTCAGGCGGCGGAGATCCTGGCGCACGGTTTTGAAGGAGAAGCAGGCTGGCCTGAAGAAAAAATCGAGGCGGCACAGGGCTGGTTCAAAACCAAAATTTACGGCCCGTGGACCAACACCGGGGCGATGCGTTCATCCAACTGGGGGACGTCTTGCGTGGGTGGAAACATGTCGATTGCGGTTTTTTGCGACAGCAAAAAAATGCTCGCCCAGCAAGTCAACGCATACAAGCACGGTTATCGCGATACGCGAGACGGCTGTGCAGGTGTTGCTCAGTACATCTTCAGCCCGACGGGGCAGGCGTTTGAGAGCGGCCGGGACCAAGCGCACGTGCAAGGCGGCATTGCCCACTTGGTGGAGGCGGCGTTCACGGCATGGAATCAGGGCATTGATCTGGTCAAGTACGCAGATTACCGGCTGGTTGCAGGTGTGGAATACCACGCCAAATACAACGTCGGGCATGACGACCTGCCGTGGACGTCGAAGATCTACAACCCCTGCGATCGCAACATACTGGGCAGCCCCGACAGAATCAGCCCCGACCGACGCGGGTTCGTTTCGCCCATGTACTTCATGTGCGACAAGCTGTTCACGCAAGCCGGGCGAGCGCACCCCTATACCGATGAAGTCATCAGCCACCCCGACTACCTCCCGGAGTTTTCGAACACCTCGCACCCGGGCATGGGGCAATTCGCGTTTGTGGCCGTCCCACCCTTTGCTCCAGACCCAAGCAAAAAATACTACATCGATGCGCCGGCCCACGATTTGCGGATCGGCGCCACCGGCGAAGCGGAAGACGTGTTCACCACGTCCACGGCCACGACCGGTGAGAATGTTGAATGGGTCTTCGTGGATCAAGGCAAGGGCGCTTGGTACATCCAGCGCGCCGCAGGCGGTAGCAAGTCGCGTCTGCGGGCCCGCTCGCGAAGCAACGGAAAAGCGGGCATGCGATCCGCCACTTCGAGAGGGCCTTTGACCTACTACCGCTTGAGCGGCGGAGATCTTCCCGACACCTATTTCCTGACCCTGCCCGACAGCAACAAAAAGCAGTTCCGTTTGCAAGTGGATGCCCAAGGCGATGTCCGATTCGCGTCGGCATCGGGCCAAGGCAGCTGGGAATCACTTCAGCTCACGCCAGTGCCTGGTTCGGAGTGAACCACGGGGCCGGGCCGCCCATGTAGGTTTTTCTGCACCGTGTCCGCGCGGCGGGGGGTATCGGTTCCTAAGCTATGCTTCCGCGCGGCAAACAGACCTGAGCGCCGCAGAGGCGGGGCGCCCCGAGGCGCCGTCGCCGTTTTTGTATGTTCCATCTCTCCCCCTCACTCCCCCTCAGCCACACACGATGAAGACCACCACCCTCGGACGAACAGGACTTGAAGTATCAGTGGCCGGGCTCGGTGGCGGCGGGCATTCGCGTCTGGGCACGTTGTACGGCAAAGACTTCGATCACGCGGTCGGGGTCGTGCGCCGCGCGTTCGAGCTTGGGGTGAATCTCATCGACACCGCCACCAACTATGAGACCGAGCCGCATGTGGGCCGGGCGCTCTCGGAAGTTGACCGGGATTCGATCGTCATTTCCTCTAAGTGCGGCGTCACGTTCAACAAGGTCTTGCTCAGCGGCGACGAATACGTCGCCAAACTCGAAGCCAGCCTCAAGCGTCTGGGCACCGACTACATCGACATGTACCACCTGCACGGCCTCAAACGCCCGCACTACGAGCACGCGGTGCAAGAGATCGTTCCCGCCCTGGAGCGTGCCAAAGAGCAAGGTAAAATCCGCCACCTGGCGGTCAGTGAAGAGTTCATCAGCGACCCGACCCACGAGATGCTCAAACGAGCCCTGCTCGACGACCACTTCGATGTGGTCATGGTCGGCCACCTGCTGCTGAACCCCTCGGCCCGGCGGGACGTGCTGCCGATCACGCAAGCCAAGAACATCGGCACGCTGGGCATGTTCGCCGTGCGGCGGGCGCTCACGCGCCCCGAAGCGCTGCGTGAGCTTCTGGACGATCTGATTGCCCAGGGCAAGGTGGATCCTGCCCTTCTCGACGACAACGCCGAAGGCGGCCCGCTGGCCTTCCTGGGCGACGTGGTGGAAGCGGGCTACCGCTTCTGCGTTCACGAACCGGGCGTTGACGTGGTGTTGTTTGGCACGGGCAACGTCGATCACCTTGAGGCCAACCTCAAATCGCTCAACGGCCCGCCGCTGCC
>JALZVY010000160.1 GCA_023300125.1 Phycisphaera sp. | reverse complement strand
GCGCGGGGGTGGGGGCTGGGATGGGGGCTGGAATGGGGTCGGGAATGGGCGGGGCCAGGGGCTCGGCGGCCGGCACGTCGTCTACCGCGGCGGGCGCAGCGGGGATGACCGGCGCGGGCGCTGGCGGCGCGGGCGTGGCGAAGACGGGTTGCACCGGGGCGATCGGTTCGTCGATGGCGACTTCGACGTCGGTGACAACGGCGGCTGGCGCCGTGGGCTGAGCCGGCGGCAGGTCGGGGGTGATGATTGGGGCCAGGCGCGGAGCGTCGGGGTCGGGTTGGGTTGGGGCCGGGATGGGCTGGTCGACGCCGGCAGGGGCAGGCGCCGGATCGGTGATGGGCGGCGCGGGTGCGGCGGGTGCGGGCTGGCCCGGGGGCGGGGTCAGAGATGCGATGGGGTCATCGGCGGCCACCGCCTGGGCGGCTTCGACGGACTTGGGCGGCAGGAAGACAAAGGCCGTCTGCGGCGGGGTGATTTTGTAGTAGTTGTCGACGGTGCCGACGATCTGGACCACGTCGCCGCGTGCGAGATCCAGCAGCTTGCGGTAGCTCTCGGCGGGGGACTTGTCCGCGTCGGCGTGGGCGGCGTAGACCGAGGTGCGGTCGGTATTGATCTCGCCGCGGCTGCCGTCGCCTTTGGCGTTCACGTTCTTTTGTTCGACGTAGCTAAACACGCCCTCGGGGCAGCGGATCTGGTACCAGCCAAAGAGCTCGGTTTCGACCTGCACGCGGTCGCCGCGTTGCAGGGTGCCCACGGGGTAGTACGCCCGGCCGGCGCCCGAGCGCACCTCGACCGCGTCGGTGGTGATCACGCCTTCATAGGCTGCGGCGTGAGGTGCGGTGGCGGTGATGCCGGCCAGCACAATCAGTGCGGCGGTGAAACGCCAGAAGAAATAACCAGGGCCACGGAGGGGCATGGTGCGCTCCCTTACAAGGGTTATACGGGGCAGAATGAGGACGTCGTCATGATAGCGGGCTCTGGGTGGGGCCCGAGGCTGCGCGGGTCGGGCCACGCGTGAATCGGCTGCCGCGGCGGTAGGCTGCGGCATGAACCCTGCGTCCCGCGAGCGCGTAATGCCATGATGCCGAGCTTTTTTTTCAATCGTTGTGTGCTGGCGATGCTGGCCGCCGTGTTGGCTGTGCCCGCGGTGGGACAGCCCGTGGACCGGCGCGTCCGCCCCAACCCGCCCCGCAGCGCCCGGCCTGCCCAGCGGGTGCAACCCGACAACGCCACCGCGGTGGCCAAGCCCGCGGCGGTGCGCACGCCCTCGGTGCGTGATGTGATCGGCTTCACCACGGCCCGCCGGCGGCTGCGCGACGCGATGCCCACCGGGCGTGGGGTGGCTTTTGGCCATGTCGAGGGGGCGGGGGGCAGCTACGCGCCGTCGTTGAAAGGCCCGGGGTTTGGCCAGGTGGTGTTTTCCTATGCCTCGGGCCCCAGCACGCCCTCGGGGCATGCCAACGCTACGGCGCGCTTTATTTACGGCGACAAGGGCTTGGCCCCGGGGGTGGAGGTGGTCCAGTGCCTGACCGCGGGCGATTTCATGGGCGCGAAGGTGCTGCGGTCTGACACCCCGGGGGTGCCCCCGGCGGCGGTGCTGGGCGCGCACGAGGCGGTGAGCCCGCGGGTGTACACCCACTCGTGGGTGGGAAATCCGCCCGAGGCCGCGGCGGGCCGGGTGCTGCGGCGGCTGGATTACCTGATCGACGCCCACGACGTGGTGGTGGTGGCGGGGGTGAACAACGGCCGGCAGACCCCGGTGCCGGCGCTCTTGGGCAGTGGCCACAACGTGATCGCGGTGGGCAGCACAAGCGGGTCAAACTCGGGGGGGTACACGCGGGTGGAGGGCCCGGGCCGCACCAAGCCCGACCTGGTGGCGCCGCGCGGGCAGACCAGCTACACCACGCCGGTGGTGGCCGCGTGCGCGGGGCTATTGATCGAGCGGGCCGACACGTTGGTGGCCCGCGGCGCGGCGGACGCGGCCCGCAGCGAAGTCATCAAAGCCGCGCTGCTGGGTGGATGCACGCGGCCTAAGGGCTGGGCGCCCGAAGCCGGGCATTCACTCGATGCTTGGAGCGGGGCGGGGGTGGTCAACATCGACCGATCGCTGCGGATATTGAAAGAGCCGGGGCTGGCGCCCGGTGGCGCATTGCGGCGACGTTTTGGTTGGTCGCTTGCCGAGCTTTCACCCGGGGCGGTGGCGGGCTGGAATCTGACGCTGCCCGGAACGCCCGGGCCCGTCACGCTCACGGCGGTGTGGCACCGGCGCATTGATGGGCGGCAGGCGGTGGTCAAGAACAAGGCCACCGATGCGACGGCGCCGTACTGGGTTGACCTGCCGCGTTCTGCGGATTTTGATTTGGCGGTGGTGGCCCTGGACGACCAAGGCCCGTCCACAGACCTGGCGGTCAGCGCCAGCCGGGTGGACAACGTGGAGTTGCTGGTGCTTGAGGGGCTGAAAAAAGGCGCCTACCGCATCGAGCTGCGGCGCCAGGCCGGTGAGGCCGAGCCCGCCGAGCCGTGGGCTGCGGCGCTGACCTGGGCGATTGATCTGCCGCCTGCCGCGGGGAAAGAACGCGTTGACGCGGCGCCGTAGCGCCTGGGGCGTGCAGGCAAAGCCTTAGGCGGATTCGAGGAAGCGGTCCACATCCGCGTCGATCATCGCGTCGTCCTCGTCGTTCCCGGCGCCCGAGAAGGGGGAGGAGGTCAGGGCGCGGGCCCGGTCCAGGATGTGCTGGGAGACCTCGGGCATGGGGTAGTGGTCGCGCAGGAAGTCGCGGAGCTGGTGGCTTTCGGCGACTCGAAAAAACACCGCGTGGTCGATGCGGTTGGTGGCGAAGGTGACTGCCCGGGCCAAACGCTCGCGGCTGGCGGCGACCAGCAACTCGCCGGTGGGCTCAAAGCCCAAAGGCAGCACTTCGAACTGCCAGGCTTGGCGGCGGCTGATCAGCCGCAGCGCCGAGGTGTCGATCTGGCGTTCGGCCAGGTTTAGCGTGCCGGTGAAGCGGTGGTACTGCTCGATCCAGGCCGACTCGATCGACTCGATGGTGACGTCGAACATGCGCTCAGCCAGCACGCCGAAAGGCAGGTGCAGACGCTTCTGGGCCTCGGCGATTTCAAAGGCCTGCTGCTCGCTAAGGACGCGGTTTTCGATCAGCAGTTGGCCGATGCGTATGGGTTGGTTCGGAGAAGTAGACATCGCGGAGCTCCAGAGTCGGACCGGCTCCGCGTGGCCCCCTTCGGGCGGCGGACAATTGCCGGCTGACGCCTAGGGATCGACGCCTGGGCGGCTGCGCATGAGTGATCTGGCTGGATGCGGGCGGGGCAGATGCAGACACGCCGCACAAACGGATTAGTCCCCCGCGCTGGGGGGTTTGTGCGGTTTAGGCGGGCACCGGTTGGGGCCGGGGGCGCTACGCGTGAGCGCGGGGTCGCAGCAAGGTCTGAACAGGCCCGCAACGGGGTCACAAATAGTCTGGGCCGGCTTGATCACCCACCAGGCCGTGCAGCTTCTTGATCGCTTCGGCTTGGTCGGCTTTGCAAACCAAAGTGGCGTTTTTTGTGTGGATCACAATCAGGTCGTCGCAGCCGATGGTGGTGATCAGGTGGCCCGGTTGGTCGTTGACCGTCAGCACGTTGGTGCTTTCCAGGTGGACCGCTTGGCCGCCCGAGGCCCGGTGGCCGTGGGGATCGGGCGTGAGCGTCTCGCCGAAGCTGGGCCAGCTGCCCACGTCCAGCCAGTTCAGGGGCATGGGCACCGCGGCGACGGTGAAGTCCGCGTCGGCGCTGGCGGGCTCCATGATGGCGAAATCCACACTGATTTTTTTGAGCTCGGGGAAGACGCGGTGGAGCGTGGCCTCTTGGTTGGGCCCGCCCCAGGCCGCGGCGATCTCGGTGAGCCCGGCGTGGTTTTCCGGGGCGAAGCGTGCGATGGCCTCCATGACCGCCGAGGCCCGCCACACGAACATGCCGCTGTTCCACAGATACTTGTCGGCGCCCGCGGCGTGGTAGGTGCTGGCCACGTCGGCGGCGGGTTTTTCTTTGAATTGATCGACCACGAACGCCTCGTGCCCGTCGATGGCTTGGCCCAGTTGCAGGTAGCCGTAGCCCGTGGCGGGGTGGGTGGGGGCGATGCCGAAGGTGACCAAGGTGCGTGGCCCGGACTGGTTTGAGTCGGGCCCGGGGCCCGATTCGGCCAGCGCGAAGCCCTGATCCACGATCTTGCGCAGCTCGTCCTGCGGCTCGATCAGGTGGTCGGCGGTGAAGACCGCCACCACCGCGTCGGGGTCTTGGGCGTGGATGGCCGCGCAGCCCAGGCCCACGGCATTGAGCGTGTCGCGGCCGGTGGGCTCGGCGATGAAACGCTCGGGGGTGAGCCCGGGCAGCTTCTCGAGCATCACTTCACGGGTTGCCGCTCCGGCGCAGACGTACACCTGTTCGGCGGGCAGCAAGCCGTCGAGGCGTTCGACGGCCTCTTGAAGCAGCGAACGCCCCTCCGAGCTGTCAGAGCCAGATCCAGCGTCCTTTGCCTCCAGAAAGGGCACCAACTGCTTGGGCAGCGTTTTGACGGACATGGGCCAGAGGCGGGTTCCTGACCCGCCGGCGATAATGAGGGCGTAGCGCATGACAGGGAGTCTAGCGAGGGTGCTGCACTCTCCCCATTTTCCCTAACCCGCAGGATTGTGGGGGGGCGGCTGGCTTTGTAAAGAACAGCGCGCAAACGGGTGCCAAAGCTTGGAGGCACGGGGTATATTGACCGTGCGTTTTGCCGTTTTGGGCAAAATACACTGCATCGGTTCATCCACTTGCGAGTTCGATTTATGTCTGCCACCTACTTCCCCGACGTCAAAGGCCCCATCGCTTACGAGGGCACCGACAGCAAAAACCCTCTTTCTTTCAAACATTACGACGCCAACGCCGTGGTCATGGGCAAGACCATGAAAGAACACCTGCGCTTTGCTGGGTGCTACTGGCACAGCATGCGCGGGGCCGGGGCCGACCCCTTTGGCCCGGGCACGCGGATCATGCCCTGGGAAGACGGCTCAGAGATGGAAGCCGCCGAGAACACCATGCACGCGATGTTCGAGTTTCTCTCGAAGCTGACGCTGCCTTACTGGTGCTTCCATGACCGCGACATCGCGCCCGAAGCCAAGACGCTGACCCAGACCAACAAAAACCTGGACCAGATCGTTGCGCTGGCGAAGAAGAAGCAAGACGAAACCGGCATCGAGCTGCTGTGGGGCACCACCAACGCCTTTAGCAACCCGCGTTTCATGAGCGGCGCCTCGACCAGCCCCAGCGCCGACGTGTTCGCCCACGCCGCGGCTCAGGTCAAAAAAGCCATGGAATGCACCCAGGAACTCGGCGGCAGCGGCTACGTGTTCTGGGGCGGCCGCGAGGGCTACGAAACCCTGCTGAACACCGACCTGAAGCGTGAGATGGATCACCTGGGGCTGTTTTTGAACCTGGCGGTGGACTACAAGAAGAAGATCGGCTTTAAGGGGCCGTTCTGGATCGAGCCCAAGCCCAAAGAGCCCACCAAGCACCAGTACGACTTCGACGCGGGCAGCTGCCACGCCTTCTTGCAGAAGTACGGCCTGATGGAGCACTTTGGCCTGAACATCGAAGCCAACCACGCCACCTTGGCGGGCCACACCTTCCACCATGAGATCAAGTACTGCGTGGACAACGGCCTGCTGGGCAGCATCGACGCCAACGCCGGCGACCTGCTGCTGGGCTGGGACACCGACCAGTTCCCCATGAACCTCTACGACACCGCACTGGTGATGTACGAGGTGCTGCGTAACGGCGGCTTCACCCAGGGCGGCGGGCTGAACTTCGACGCCAAGGTGCGTCGCCAGAGCACCGACCCCATCGACCTGGTCTACGCCCACATCGGCGGCATGGACGCGTTTGCCCGGGGCCTCAAGATCGCGGCGAAGATGCACGAAGACGGCGCCTTCGCCAAGGTCGTCAAGGACCGCTACAGCAGCTTCGACAGCGGTATCGGCGCCGATATCGAGAGCGGCAAGGCCGACTTCGAGAGCCTGGCAGCCCACGCGGAAAAGACCAACATCGAGCGCGTGCCCAGCGGTCGGCAAGAGCTGTTGGAAAATATGCTCAACGACTATCTTTGAGCTACGGAGGTCGGGCGTCCAGCGGTCGCTTGGACCTGCTGCGACGCCCGCTCGCGGATCCGTCTTCCTCCGAGGGCCGCTCTTCGTGAATTGGCGGACCTGCTCCGTCAGTCGAATCCGCGAGCGGACGTCTCGCTTACGGCCCAAACGCCCGCTGGCCACCCGACTTGCTTTGCGGGGCTGCGGCGGGACCGGTGGGAAATCGACAGGTCCTATTGGGCCTGTTTTTCTTTTGGGCGGAAAGCTCATGGTTGGCCGCGGGTCAGCGTTAACATTTCTGAATGCCTCAACTCATCAACGGATGCGGGCCTGGGACTACGGCAAGAGCCAGCTGAATCAGCACGGCGGCATGTGTGAGAAGTGTGGGCGGGCAGGCATGCTCCGCACGTACGACACGACGAAGTCTTCGTGGTTGTGATGGTGCCGCTGCTGCTGATCGCTGCGGCGAACCACCCGCCGCTGGCCGACGACGCCCGGGCCCTGGCCCGGAAGCCCAACGGCGCCCCGCGCTGGCCGCACCTGCTGTACGCGGACCTGCTGAAGTAGTCCACTGCGTGCGCGTCGCGGGGCCCGTCGGCCGATGTAGGGTGCGATGGAAGCTGACCTGCCCCCGATCCCACTGGCGACCGACACGCACGCGTCTCAGACGCCGTTCACACCGCCGTCGCCGCCCGCCGAAGACTCTGGTGGGCCAGGCCTGCCCTCTGCACGCCGCCGGGGCGTTGGTTCGGTAGGTGGCTGGCTGCTGTACGCGGCGGTGCTGCTGGCAGCCGCAGGTCTCACTGCTGCAAGCGTGGCCGCGGCCCTGGGCGGTTGGCACTGGCGGCTGGACTACTTTGCGAACTTCCCGATGCAGTACCTGGCGTTGGGCCTGCCCGTTCTGCTGCTTCTGCTTCTGCTGCGGTCGTGGCGGGTGGCGGGTTTTTTTGTGGGGGTGTTGTTGTGGAACGTCTTTTTGGTGCTTCCCCTGCTGATCGGGGGCGACGACCCGGCTGCGGGCGATCCGCAAGCCACCTTGCGGGTGGTGCAGAAGAACCTGCTGCATTCCAACGAAGACTTGGCAGACACCCTGGCCTGGCTGAAAGAACAGGACGCAGACGTGATCGTGGTCCAAGAGATGTCCGACCCATGGCGGGCTCAGCTGCTGGGGGCCTTGACCCTGGGCGGGGGCTATGCCGCCTTTGCCCCCGAACGTGCCAAAAGCGAACGCCACGCGGTGGGGGTGTTTGTGCGGACGGGTTTGGAAGTGACGCGGCATCGCTATTGGGGGCGGGGCGAGCCGCTTAAGCCGATGGTCGAGCTTGAACTGAACGTGCCGGGCTTCGCGGCGCCGATCACCTTGCAGGGGGTGCACACCCGGGCCCCGGTGCGGGCGTCGTGGTCGTGGCTGCGGGGCAAGCAACTGGCCGAGTTGACGGGCTGGGCTGCGGCGCGTGACCCGCGCTTCGACGGGCCCACGCTGGTGGTGGGTGACCTAAACGCCACGCGGTGGTCGGCCCCGTTGCGGGCGCTCATGCGTCACGGCGGGCTGCGGGATACCGCTGAAGGCTGGGGGCTGTGGGGGACTTGGCCCGATTTTCTCAACGGCCGATGGTGGGCGGCGGGGGTGTCGCTGGGGTGGACGGGGATGATCACCCTGGACCACGTGCTGGCCAGCGGCCACTTCGTGGTGGCCCATCGCACGGTGGGGCCGGGGCTGGGCAGCGACCACCGCGGGGTGGTGGTGGACTTGCGTGGGCGCGGGGGCGGGTGAAGTGTGGTGGCGGGGTGGTGTGGGGTGGGTGAGTGGGCATAAAGGGAGGCGTGAAGGGGCTCCCGATAAAAAGGTTTATGGGAAATCAATGGTTTTGGGCATAGTGCTTGCCCTGATGGGGCGATACGTATGTGCATCACAGCCTTTTGGCTGTGATGCACTTTCCTTTTGCATGTGAAGAAGCCATCAAATGTCGCAAGCCTCCTTTTCATCCAGCTCTTACTTCCGTTCGATGCGTTTCAAGATCGCCCTCCTGGTGGCGGTCCCGTTGCTGCTGTTGACTTTCGTCGGCGTGCGTGGGGTGGTCGAGGCCAGCAGCCGTCAAGCGTCGATGGGTCGTATGGAGGCGGTGATCGGGCTGTGCGCGGATATCAGCGCGCTGGTGCACGAGACGCAGAAGGAACGCGGGATGACCGCGGGCTACCTGGGCAGCGGTGGGAAAAAATTTGGTCCCGAGCTCTCGCGTCAGCACGCCGAGGTGGATACCAAGGCCGGGGTGTTGGCCGAAGCCGTAGCGCGGGTTGATGCGGTGATGCTTGAGGGCGGGATGGGGACGTATCTGGCTTCGGCCCAAGCGGATCTGAAACGCATCGGGCAGATCCGTCGAGGTGTCGTGGGGCAGCAGATCTCGTTGGGTGAGGCCCTGGGGTACTACACGGGGATGAACGCGGCGTTTCTTGACACGGTGGGTAGGGCCCGTGGGATGGATACCGGCGCCGCCTTGGGCCGCGATGTGGCGGCCTATACGGTGTTTTTACTGGGCAAGGAGCGGGCGGGGATCGAGCGTGCGGTGCTAAGCAGCACGTTCGTCCGCGACAGCTTTGGCCCCGGAGGCTTCGCCAAGGTGGTGAAGTTGATTAGTGAGCAAGACACGTACATGCGTGAGTTTGAGCACCTTGCGTCCGCCGAGGCGCGCAGCATGTACAACGCAAAAATGCAAGGGGCCACCGCCGGAGTGGTTGCGTTCCGTAAGACGGCCTACGAGAAGGCGAACGTGGGGGGGTTCGGCATCGACGCGGGGACTTGGTTCGGCGCGGCCACCGCACGCATCAACGCCTTGAAGCAGGTGGACGACGCTCTGGCTCAGTCCATTCGCGACACCGCCGGAGACGAGCGGGCAGCTGCGGTCTCGGCGATGTGGCTGCTGATCACCGGCACGACGGTTGTGCTGCTGATGTTGGCCACGGGTGGCTGGGGTCTGATGCGGTTGCTGATCCAGCCGATTGAGGCGCTGACTGTGCGGATGGAAGAGATCGCCGAGGGCGAGGCGGACCTGACCCGCCGGGTCGACGGCAGCCGCCGCGATGAGCTGGGCCGTCTGGGTTCGGCGTTCAACCGTTTTATGGTCCGTATCCACGACGTGATCGCCGAGGCGGCGCGGGTGAGCGAAGAAGTCTCCGCCGGGGCGATGCAGATCGCGACCACGACGCAAAACATGGCCGGAAGCATGGGGCGCCAGGGCAAACAAGCGCTGTTGGTGGCCTCCGGAGTAGAAGAGATGTCGGCCACGGTCGGCCAGGTGTCCGAGCAGAGCGCCTTGGCCCACCGTTCGGCCCAAGAGGCGGGGCTTCGGGCGGACAACGGCGGGAACGTGGTTGACCAGACCGTGGAGGCGATCGGGGGCATCGCGTCGATGGTCGAATCGTCGGCTGCTTCGGTGCAATCGCTGGGCGCTCGAGCGCAGGAGATCGGGCAGGTCATCGAAGTGATCAACGGCGTGGCGGATCAAACCAATCTCTTGGCTCTTAACGCGGCCATCGAGGCGGCCCGGGCCGGCGAGCACGGCCGCGGCTTTGCCGTGGTGGCCGACGAGGTGCGGAAGCTGGCCGAACGCACCACCCAGGCCACCGACGAGGTGGCCGAGGCGATCCGCGTGATCCAAAAAGAAACAGATGCGGCCGTGCGCCAGATGGGCGAGGGCAGCGAACGCGTTGGGCACGGGGTGCGGTGTGCCCAAGAGGCGGGGGAAGCGCTCAAAGGCATCGTGAGTGGTGCTCGTCAGACCAGCGAGGAGATCAAGCGGATCGATGCGTCGTTGGAAGAGCAGACGTGTGCCACGCGGGACATCGCCCAAAGCGTCGGGACCATTAGCGAGATCACCCACGAATCGGCGGGCAACGCGGCGGAGATCGCTGATTCGGCCACCCACCTCAGCACGCAGGTCGGCCAGTTGCAGGGTCTGATTGTGCAGTTCAAGGTCGACAGTTAAAGCAAATGGGGTCGACGCTGAGCGTGTGTGTGCTTGCCGCGTCATGGCGTGGCGGCGCTGGTTCGCATCGACGCCGCCGCGACGTTGCATGCTTCAACCGCTTGGCCGCAGCACGCCAAACCACAGCTCGCCACGCCTCGCCGACGCACCCACGGCCAGATGGCCCGCGGAATCGGGCCTGACAAGGCCGGCGCTGGTTTCTCTGCGGGGTTGGCCACGCCTGTGGGCCCGAACCCTAAACGACAAGAACCGGCGGGAGAGAGCGCCGGTCCTTGTCGTTCTGGAGATTTTTGGGGAGGTCGCCTTTTCTACGACGGGGGGATCGCAGGGGTTCGCGCTGTGTTCATTTTTTTTTACCACCCCAGGGGATGGGGCCGTACGACAGCAGCCCCGCGGAAAACCACGGGGCTGCACTGGATCGTCGGTGATGTGGGCGGCGGGCCTGGATGCCCTGGGCAGGCCTAGGCGCTGATCGCGGTGACCTGAACCTTGACGTAGTTCTGGCGGTGGCCGTTCATACGCTTGTAGGTCTTGCGACGCTTGAACTTCACGACCATGATCTTGTCGCCGCGGCCTTCTTCAAGGATGTCCGCGGTGACGGTGGCGCCCTTGAGGTGGGGGGCTCCGATCTTTGCTTCGCCTTCGGGATCCCCGATCATCATCACGCGGTCGAAGGTGACGGTGGCGGCGTCTTCGGCCAGCTCGCGCGGGTCGATCTTGATGACGTCGCCTTGGGCGACTTTGATCTGGGTGCCGGAGTCTTCGATGATGGCGTACATGGCCGCTCGGGGGTTTGGGGTCGGGGAACAGGGGAGAACAGGATCCGGCGCGGAGCGCCGAGCCGCACAGCGTAGCAAGGGGGCGGCCGGGCGCCAATCCCCGTCATCGGGCCCCTGGATCGGGGTGGGTGGGGAAGACCCTATGGGGCGGTGGTTGCCAAAGCTTTTGCAGCAAAGACTCTACGGAAAATATACACGGTTCATTTGCCTTGCGGCAGACGCGAGGTATTTCTTTGTCAGTCGCCCGGAGGGAAACCGCAGCGACCGCGTCCGCCACCCGGACACCACACCCAGTCAGTGCGGACCCGAGGAGGGTCGGGCCTGCTTGATTGGGTGTGGTCTCCGGAGGGCGGGCCGCATCAAGGCCCAGCTATCTCAATACTGCCCCTGATCGAGTGCGGCCCGGCAAGTTTACTTGCCGGGTCGTGCTCGTTACGGAGGTTGAGGTATCTGAGCGGGACGGCTTCGGACGCAGGCACCGCATCTGCGGCGTCGGCGGGCTGCGGGGGCCCTTTCAGGGCCGACCTTCGCCCGACTCCTTGCATCTGCCGCACTTGCGTCCGAAGCCGCCGCGGTCATTCACCGCAACCTCCTTCACTTGAGGCGGGCGGATGCCGCTTTTACGGGGGTTGGTCGCGGGCTTACATCTTGCCCGGGCCGCGGGGTTCGAGGCCGATGGATTTCAGACGGCGTTGGTCTGCGTTGCGGTGCTGGCCCCAGTAGGGCATGCGGTCGACGCCGCGCAGGGTGAGGGTGTAGCCGTCGCTGCGCTCAAGTTTGATCAGCATGCCCTGGGCATCGAGGGTGAAGTGGTAAGTGCGGTCGCCCGCGTCCGAGCGGACCTGAGCGGTGGCTTGGGTGGCCGAGTCACGGGTGAGGGTGACCGTGTCCCATGCGGCGGGGGCGTGGCGCAGGCGCTGGATGGCGGCGGCTCGGAACAGCGGAGCGGTGACGCTGTGGCCCAGTTCGGGTTGGGGGCCTGCCAGGCCGCGGGCCCAGAGGATCAGGGCGTCTTCGGCAAAGCCGTGGTCGGGGTGGGGGAGGTGTTGTTTGGCGTCGCCTTCGGATTCGAAGTAGCTGTGATGCAGGGTGTGGACGGTGGCGGGGGCGTCTTGGGGGCGGAAGGCGGTTTGCTGCCAGACCTGGCCGCACCATTCTTGGCTGCTGAAGGTGTATTTGGCCACGTCGCCCGGGCCCAGGGCGCCGGCGTGTTCGGTGGCGACAAAGACGCTTGTCATGAGGTTGTAGTCGTACACACCGGTGGGGAAGTCTTCGACGAGGTTCATCTTGAGGGCCGCGAAGCTGCCCGCGCCGCCGCGGTCGGATTTCACCCGCTTGGCATCGTTGTGGGGCTCGGTGACGATGACGGTGACCGCGGTGCCGGTGTGCGTCTGGGTGTAACGCGGGTATGTCAGGTCGTAGCTGGCCAACTCGGCCTGTCCGTCGTTCCATTGGGCGTTGAACCGCGCGTCATACGTTGGGGGGGTGGCGCGGGCGGTGGCCGCTGCGGCCAACACCCCAAGCAGCAGCAGCGCGGCGGCGATGCGCAGGAGGTTTTGTGGATCGGGGGCGGCCCGGTGGGACGCGGCGCGTGCATGGGCCGTTTGAGGTTTTTGGCGGCGACGTGGGGGCATGGGGCGGACTCCGAGAGGTGGGCAGGCCGGGTGTGGTGACAGCCTATTCAGTGTATTGGGGGGCTTGGCGTGTCACTCATGCACAGGAAAAGTCGGTTTTTGAAGCGGTGACGCGAGCCTGAATGGGTGTTTAATCGCCTCTTAAACGCCGTAAACGGCGATTGTCCGTGGGAGCAGCCGTTACAGACCGGCGCGGCTTGCGTGATGGGGCAAAAAAAAAAAGAAAACAAAGCCATGGGCTTTCCCTAGGCAAAACGTGTGGCATGTTTAGACCCGTGCCGGTGTGGCCGGACATTCCATACTCATTTTCACCCCCATTTTTGGATCTTAGAAAGACCCTGTCATGAAATTTTCCACCGCAACTCTCTCCGCTGCTGCCCTGGCCATTGCGGTCATCGGACCTGCTTCGGCCGGCGACGTTGAAGTGCTCGACCTGTCGGGCTTTAGCCATGCCGACATCGCCAACGGCCGCAGCGTCAACGGTGTGACCGTGGGTGCCGAAAGCTTCCACAACGACCTGGACCTTGCAGTGGTGTTTGACACCACCGCCCGCTACACCGCCGACCGCGACCTCGAAGGTATCGATGCCAACGGCCAAGGCTCCTGGGACGGCGGCAACCTCGCAGATAGCCGGACCAACGTGGGCAACGTTCTGATTATTCAAGAGCAGAACCGCAACACCCAGATCATCAACAACGGCACCGCGGTGAACATTGCCGACGACGAAGGCCGTCGGCCCGCGGGCAACCTGTTCTTCAGCTTCGACGATGCGATCACCAGCTTCGGCTTCGACCTGATCGATGTGGAAGGCACCTCTGAGTTCACCCAAGGCTCGGGTTTCTTCGCAACCTTCACCGACCTGACCACCACCGTCAGCGTGGCGTTCCGCGACCTGATCGACCCCAACAGCAGCTTCTACGACAGCACCGTGGAGTTTGGTGACAACTCGGCCAACCGCATCCAGCCGATCACCGCCGAGCAGCTGGGCCTGGAATCGTTTAGCGAAGTGACCATCAACCTGGGCGGATCGGGTGCGGTGGGCAACATCAACTTCGAGGCAGAAGCGGCTCCTACCGCGGTTCCCACCCCTTCGGCGGCGATCGCCGGCCTGGGCCTGATGGGCATGATGGGTGCTCGCCGTCGCCGCAAGGCCTGATGCGATCACACGCCGGGCTTGCCCGGTGAAGACGACCATTCAAAGAGCAGCCCGCCCGCGATCACGCGGTCGGGCTGTTTTTGTGGGCGGGCGGCTCACCCGAAGATGATGCGGTAGCCCAAGTAGAAAATGATGATGTCTGCGTAGACGTGGCTGACCCAGCCCGCGTAGATGTTGCGGTGGCGCAGGTACAGCAGCGACCAGATGAAGCCGCCGACAAAAACCCCTGCCGAGGCGGCCGCGGTGGTGCGGGCGTCCACGAGCATGGACATGGCGACGATGTGGTGCAGGGTGAAGAGCAGGGCCGAGAGCAGGGCCGAAGCCAGGTCGCCCGCGGCGCTGCGGGGCAGAATGTCGCGCAGCCGCTCGCCGATGAACCACCGCCAGAAATACTCTTCCAGCATTGAGTTGATGGTGCACCAGTACAGCGCGCCCAAGAGAAACAGCAGGGGCGTGGCCAGCCCGTTGGATTCAACTTGGGCGCGCATGGCTTCTGCGTCGATCCAGTGCCGGCCGACCAGGGCGTAGCCCAAGGCGATGATGATGAAAATCAGGATGCCGGTGAGGTGCGCGGCCAGCATGCCGCGGTGACTCCATCGCGGGATGGCCGGGCGGCGGCGCTCGACCCGCAGCAGCCAGACCAGTGGAATGAGCATGAGCGTGACTTTGGCCGCGGCAAAGGCGGCCTTGGCCCAGCCCGCTTCGGGGAAGGCGACCATGGCCAGCCAAGTGCCCACCAGTTGGACGGGGGCCGCGGCCAGCAGGTAGGGCAGCGCCACGCCGCGGGGGTACCGGGTGGCGTCCGCGGCGTGGGGCGGAGGCTCGGGCAAGTCAGAGCCGGCGGGAGCGGAAGGAGTGGTCACGGCGTGCTCGGGCAATCGCGGGGAGGGAGGTCGGGCCGGATCAGGCGTCGAGTTTTTCGTTGAGATACGCCTTGACCTTGTCCAAGCCGATGGTGACCTGCTCGGTGGTGTCGCGGTCGCGCACGGTGACGGTTTGGTGGGTCACGCTGTCGCCGTCGACCGCGATGCAGAAGGGCGTGCCGATTTCGTCCATGCGGGCGTAGCGCTTGCCGATGCTCTGCTTCACGTCGGTCTCGACGGGCATGGTTTCACGCAGCTCGCGGAAGAGCTTCTGGGCGATCTCGGGCATGCCGTCTTTGTTGACCACCGGGAAGATGCCGGCCTTGACCGGGGCGAATTTGGGCTTGAACTGCATGACGTAGTCCGAGCCTTTGCGGTCGGGTGTGGGGGTGAAGGCTTCGCACAAAAGCACCAGCACCGCCCGGGTGAGGCCGCTGGCGGGCTCGATGACGTTGGGGGTGTAGCGCGAGCGCTTCTTGATCTCGTCTTTGTCCACGCCTTCTTTTTGCAGCCGGACCTGGAGGTCTTGGTCGAAATAGTCCAGCTTGGTCTTGCTGTGGGTGGTGTGCTGGGTGAGGTCGAACTCGCCGCGGTGGGCCACGCCTTCGAGTTCGCCGTAGTTGGGCGCGGTGAACGGGTAGAGGTATTCGACGTCGACGCAGGCCTTGGAGTAGTGGGCCAGCTCGTCGTCGGCGTGGTCGCGGAAGATCAGGTTGCTTTCCGCGACGCCGAGGCTGCGCCACCACTTCATGCGCTCGTGCTTCCAGAAGTCGTACCACTTGAGTGCTTCTTCGGGTGGGCAGAACCACTCCATTTCCATCTGCTCAAACTCGCGCGAGCGGAAGATGAAGTTGCGCGGGGTGACTTCGTTGCGGAAGCTCTTGCCGATTTGGGCGATGCCGAAGGGCAGCTTCACCCGCATGGTGTCCAGCACGTTTTTGTAGTTCAGGAAGATGCCCTGGGCGGTTTCGGGCCGCAGGTAGGCCTTGGCGTCTTCGTCGCGGATCGGCCCGGGGTAGGTGTCGAGCATCAGGTTGAAGGCCCGCGGCTCGGTGAGGGTGCCAGCGGTCTTTACCTCGGGGGCGACGATGCTGGGGTAGGCCGCGACGTCGATCGCCGGCAGTTCGGTGAGGGTGTACTCCTCGACGCTGCGCTTGGCGTCGCGCTTGATCTTCTTTTCGGCCGCGCTGCGGTCGTCGACAAAGGCGTACGACAGGCCCTGGCCGTCGGTGGGCACCAGTACGCTGACGTGGTCTTCGCGGTAGCGCCCTTTGGATTCTTTGCAGTCGACCATGGGGTCGTTGAACCCGCCCACGTGGCCGCTGGCTTCCCAGGCCTTGGGGTTTTGAATGATCGCCGAGTCCAGGCCCAGGATGTTGACTGGATCGCCGTCGGGGCCGATGGGCGGGCAGTCGACCATCTGGTGCCACCACCAGTCGCGGATGTTGTTTTTCAGCGCGGTGCCCAGCGGGCCGTAGTCCCAGAAGCCGCGGATGCCGCCGTAGATTTCGCTGGCGGGGTAGACGAAGCCGCGACGCTTGCACAGCGACACGATTTCTTCCATGGACTTGTCGGCGGGGGGCACGGGGGTGAGCATGGCGGGGCCTTGACTGCGGGGGCGGGGTGATAGAACCGGGCGGCGAGTTTAGCCGAAGCTCGATACTGACCCCGCGGGCTGGGTTTTACAGGGGAAACAGCGGTTCGCTGGCGGGCTGGGCGTAAGCGGCGGTGAGGCGGGCGTGTTCTTCGGCACTCAGCGGCGAGAGATCGGCTGCGGCGTGGGCGACGGCCATTTTGTAGATCTCTGGCTGGCCCGGCGGCAGGGCGGCGACGACGCCGGGCTGATTCAGGGCGTAGCGCAGCTGCAGGTGGGCGAGCTCGGGTTCGTCGGGGCCGCAGACGTCGTACCAGCACTTGTCGTGCTTGCGGTTTTCCGGGTTGGTGAGCTTGCCTTTGGCCAACGCCTTGAGGCTGATGAGCGTGAGGTTGGCCGCGTGGGCGGCGGGCAAGAGGCGGGTGCCGAAGCCGCTGTGTTCGAGGTTGGCGTAGTTGATTGGCAGCATGACGCTGTCGAAGTGGCCGCTGGCGACCGCGGCGAGCGCGGCGTCTTCGTCGTGGCAGCTCACGCCGATCAGCCGGGTTTTGCCCGAGGCTTTGGCGTCGAGCAGGACTTGCAGGGCCCCGCCGTCGCGCTGGGCTTCATGGAAGTCGTCGACCGATTGCAGGCTGTGGAGCTGGTAGAGATCGAAGTGGCTGGTGTGGAGTTTGCGCAGCGAGTCGTCGAGCTGGGCTGCCGCGGCCGGGGCGCTGCGTTCGAGGGTTTTGCAGGCCAGGAACACGTTGTCGCGGTAGGGCTTGAGGGCCGGGCCCATGAGCTCTTGGGCGTTGGCGTATTGCGGGGCGACGTCGAAGTAGGTGATGCCCTGGTCGATGGCCCAGGCGACGTCGGCGTCGCACTGGGCTTGCGGACGCTTGGAAAGCACCACGCCGCCGAAGCCCACGGCGGAGAGGTGGATGTCGGGGTGGTTGGGCAGGGGGCGGGTTTGCATGGCGGAGTTAGTGGTTGATGGGCGGGGCGAGGTTGATGGACCAGTCGTAGGCAGGAAAGACGATGTGGTCTTGGTCGATCGCCTGAAGGATGGCGGGCTTGCGGGGGTCGTTGCTGTCCAGGTGTTTGTCCACCGCGGCTTTGAGCCCGCCGGTGGAGGCGAAGTCTTCGCGGTACCACTTAAAGATGGTGGCCAGGGTGGCGGTGCCGTCGGCATTCAGGGCGATGCCTTGCTCTTGGGGGTTGTTCAGCCACTGGACCATTTGGTCGTCGAGCTGAGCGTCGAGCTGGGCGCCGCGAAAGGGTTCGTGGCGCAGGGGGGGGCAGGCGATGGCCCCGCAGATCAACGCGGCGTGGGCCCGGTAGTCGTCGTAGACCGGGCGAATGAGCTTCTGTTCGAGGTCGTTGAGCGTGGTCTTGCCGCCGTCGAGGGTCCACTTGTCGAGCGTGAACCAGGTGAGCACGCCGACTTTGTCGGTGGGCGAGGCGTCGCGGGCGCCTGCGTTGAGCCAGCGGCGGAGCATGATGGCGTTGTAGGCATTGAGGTGGTACGCGAAGCGGTCGGCCCGGGTGGGGAATTGTTCGGGCGTGCTCTGGGGCCCGAAGCGGGCGATCGCGTCGAGGTAGATGTTCAGCTGCACGTCGAGCGCTTCGGCTTCTTGGGCCTCGGCGGCGGCGTGAAGCCCGATCGCGGGGTAGTCCACCAGCCCGTCGCGGACGCTGGCGGCGAGCACACGGGCGTAGGGGGCGTCGCTGTAGGCCTGCTGCTGCAGGGCCGGAGCGATTTTGGGGGTGCCCTGACAGCCTGTGAGGGCGGTTGTGAGGGCGATCAGGGCGGCCAGGGCGGGTAAAGAGGCCGAAATGCGGTGGAAAAACAGGGGCATTGGGGTGTTCTTGGCGGTCTGTGGAGAGGATGAGGGCGCAGAGGCGTTTTTAGGCCCGCGGGAATCATAGACTGTGTGTCTGGGTTCTTACCCCCGCACGCCCGGTGCTCCGCGCCGGATCGACCTATTCCTCTGTGACCGTTCTGCCATGAGCACGCTTTCTCTTCCTGTGGTCGATGACCAAGCTTTCTACCGCAAGTTCGAAACCGACCTGCGGTCCGACGCGGCGATCACCACGCTGCAGATCAACATCGGCCTGCGCTGCAACTTGGCTTGTGCCCACTGCCACGTGGAGTCGTCGCCGTCGCGGATCAGCGACGAAGACAACATGACCCAGGAGGTGGGCGACAAGGTGATGCAGTGGCTTACCGACAACCCCACGATCAAGACCGTGGACATCACCGGCGGCTCGCCGGAGATGAACCCCAACTTCAAGCGGATCGTCCGCCACGCCCGGTCGCTGGGCATGGACGTGATCGACCGCTGCAACCCCACGATCTTGACCTACACCGACACCAAGAAGTACGGCGGGGTGGACTATCGCTGGGTGCCGCAGTTTTTGGCCGACAACCAGGTGATCGTGTCCGCGTCGCTGCCTTGCTACACCTCGGACGTGGTGGACGCTCAGCGCGGCCGCGGCAGCTACGACGCGAGTGTCGAGGGCCTGCTGATGCTCAACGACGTGGGCTACGGCAAGAACCCGGACTTGCAGCTGAACCTGGTCTTTAACCCCGGTGGGGCCCACCTGCCCCCGCCGCAGGAATCGCTGCAAGACGAGTACAAGCGCGAGCTGCGCAAGCGTTTTGGTATTGAGTTCACCCAGCTGTGGACCATCACCAACATGCCGATCAAGCGCTGGCGCTACGACCTTGAGAAGAGCGGCAACTTGGGCCCCTACATGGACCTGTTGGTGGGGGCGTACAACGCCTGCACGGTCGAGGGCCTGATGTGCCGTCACCAGATCCACATCGACGCCCAAGGCCGCATGTCGGACTGCGACTTCAACCGGGCCCTAGAGATGGACACCCCGGGTTTCGAAGGCAAGTTCTTGTGGGACACCACCGCCGCGGAGCTGGGCAACCGCGTGATTGCCACTGGCGACCACTGCTACGGCTGCACCGCGGGCACGGGCAGCAGCTGCACCGGGTCGCTGGCTTAAGGCTGCGGGCGGGCCGGCTAGGTTTTGTGGTGGACGTTCTTGGACGTTCTTGGACGTTCAGGGGCGGCGGGGTGCCTGCGCCTGGAGCCGGGCGGCTTGGCGCGGTCGTGGGTTAGCACGCGCGGGGCTGGGCTGGCGGCGGGGGCGTCACCACAGCAACTCGACGTCTTTGGGCCACTGGCTGACGTCGTGGTAGCTCTCGATCGTGCCGAGGGTGTTGTTGACGAAGCGGATCTGTGATTTGAGGGCGCCCACGTCGATGCGGTGGTTGTCGAAGGTGGAGTTGATGATGTGGGCGTTGCCGACGCGGCGCCACATCGCGCCCCACTGGTTGTCGACGATCTCGCAGCGGTTGATGATCACGTTCTGCGGGGCGTAGGTGGGGTCTTCGGTGTAGGTGAACTTGTCGTAGTAGTTCTCGCAGGGGAACCACATCGCCACCCGGGCGCAGCCCGAGATGTGGTACTTGTGGAAAAACAGGTGGCCTGCTTCGTTGTTGTCGGCTTGGATGCCGTTGCCCAGGAGTTTGCCTTTGATCGTGCACCGCTGGGCGATGAGGTGCTGGACGGAGGTGTACTTGCAGCCTTTGCCTAGCACGGGGTGGGACATGTCGCAGTCGGACTGCAGGATGCGCTTGTTGTAAAGAAAATAGACGTTGTGGTGGTAGCCGCCTTCGGCGCCGTTGTGCTGGATGGTGCACCGGTTCATCACGATGTCGTCGACGCGTTTGATGTGGACGCCGTGGTGGTTCCAGTTGGTGATGGTGATGTCTTGAAGCGTCACGCGGGCGTGGCGGTCTTCGTTGCGTCCGGCCATGTAGATGCCGTTGGCCCGGCCGCTGCGGGTGCCGTCGAGGGTGAGGTGGCTGATCACCACGTCGCGGACGGTGGCGTCGGGGGTGGCTTGAAAGGCACCGCCTTGATCGTGTTTGCCTTGCTGGATAATGGTTTGGTCTTGGCCGTGGCCGGTGACGGTGATCCCGCTTTTCAGCGTGATCGGGGCGTCGAGCACGTGGGTGCCGGCGGCCAGGCGGACGACCCCGCCGCCGGCTTGATGGGCGCTGTCCACGGCGTCTTGAATGGACTCGCCTGGGGCGACGTCGACGACATGGTCCAGCCGCTGCTGGGGGTAGTGGATGGGTTCGAAGCCGCCGCTCCAGCGGTTGGTGATCAAATGCAGGACCTCGCCTTCCACTTGAGCCTTGGTGAGCTTGGCGGAGGGGCTGGGGGCTGTTTCGGCTTCGGCGGTTGGGCTGCTGGCCCATGCCAGGGCCGCGCACAGCAGGAGGAGGAGGTGTGCGGCGCGCTGGGGGTGCTGAGCGCGCTGAGGGCGCAGGGTTGTCGCGGGGTTGTTCATGCTTGGTCTTGTGGTGAGCGGGCGGGCGGGGTGCAGCGCTCCCGCACGTCGGCGCGGGCGCGAACTTGTTGTGCGTTTTGATTCTAAGAGAGCGCCGGACGCGTGAAGCAGCCGTGGGGTCAGTCCGCGGGTTCGTAGCGCCGGCCGGCCTGGTTCACTGCGGTTTCCAGCTCGACCGCGAACTCGCGGAGCGCGGCAGCGGCGTGCTGGGCGTGTGTCTCGGCGTCGAGCACATCGGGGTCTTTTTTGAGCAGCGTGCGGAAGTGCTCGTTGACATTGTTCAAGCCCTGGTCGGCCGCGGTGAGCACGTTGGCCAGGCTGTCCCAGCCTTCGCGGCGCTCGGCTTTTCGCACGGAGTCGGCCACGGTGTGCGTGGTGACCGCTCGCAGGTCGGCCTGAAGCAGATGGAACACGCTGACGAAGCCCTGGGCGCTGGTGTCGCCCATGCGGCGGGCGTCGAGCACGCGGGCCATCACCCGGGCCACGCCCACGGGTTGCCCGGCGAGGGCCAGCCAGCGGGCGGTGGGCGTGTCGGCGACCGGCCGGGTCGTGCCCGCCGTTGCGGGGTCTGCGTCGCGCGTCGGGTCGCGGAAGTCCGGGTCGCCGGCCAGGAGCTCGCCGGGGTGCAGGTTCAGCACCGTGGCGAGCCGCACCCCCACCTCGTGGGGCAGCAAGACCTTGCCCGACTCGTAGGCGTAGATCGCGTCTTTTGAGACGGGGCTGCCCCCGCGGGTGCGTTCGTTGACCCGGTCGGCCAGTTTCGGGGCCGACAGCCCCGCGAGGTTGCGGGCTTCGCGCAGCGCCCGGCCGCGGGTGAGGCGTAGGGCGGCCGGATCCGTCGCGGGGGCGGGCGTGGGGTGGTCAACCGGCGGGAGGGGGGTGGGTTTCACGCTGAAGAGTATCGACGAAATACGGCGTTTTTCCAGTGTTTTGGTGTTATGTGGCCGATAATTAGATAAAATTGAGGCGGAAATGACTTTTTTGGGAAAAAGAGGCGTAGTTCGTTGACAAAACGTTGATGGCTTATAGAATCATCCGCAGGAAGCAAGACGGATCTGCTTCCTTCCACCAAGATCGTCGACGCACGGATGCTGAGGTCGACGTGGATTTTGTTTGCCCAGGGATGGGGAACAGAAAATAACCGCTCGGTCTGCATGGAAGCGGACCGGGCGGTTTTTCTATGGCTACGGGGGTTTGGGGATCTGAGCGGGCTTCGCCGGGCGAGCGTACGTAGCTTGCGTCGTTGGCTTCCTCCGGAGGCCCATAAAGGGCCGCCTCCGTCAGCCGCCTAGCAATCGACGCACGCTCGCCCGGCTCGGGCCGCGCTCATTTCCCCAAACCCCCTTCGCGTGAGCGCTGTGAGCGCTGTGAGCGCTGTGAGCGCGGTGAGTGCTGTGGGAGGGGGGGATTAGGGGCGTTTGCCTAGAAAGAGTTCCCACGCGGCGTCTTGGGTGGGGTCGATGGGCTGGACGGTGAAGCCGGACTGCTCCATGAGGGTGGTCCAGGTTTCGTAGGCAAACAGGCCCAGGGTGTGGCGGTCTTCGACGACCTGGACCTGCCGCGTGGTGAGGTTGCGGATGAGATAGAGCAGGATCATCTCGAAGGTGGTGTCGTCGGGGTCGGGGTCGTGCACGTAGGTGAAGTAGGTGACCTGGTCGTCGTTGACGGTGGTGCCGTCGTCGGCGACTTCGTTGTCGTCGAAGGTTTCTTTGAGATACGTGGGCGCGACAAAGAGCAGGCCGCCGGGGCGGAGGTGGGCTTTGGCGGTGTCGAAGGTTTGTTTGAGGTCGTCTTCGGTCAGCAGGTAGTCGACCGCGTCGTGGATGAAGACCGCGTCGAAGGTTTCGCCCA
>JALZVY010000159.1 GCA_023300125.1 Phycisphaera sp. | reverse complement strand
ACAGCCCGAGCCCACGCCGCAGCCCGAGCCACAGCCCGAGCCCACGCCGCAGCCTGAGCCCACGCCACAGCCCATCGTCGGCCCAGAGCCCCAGAACGACCCTACTCCAGCCATCACGCCAGAGACCACCCCACAAGCTGCCCCAACCCAGCAGCCCAACGAAGAATTTGGCTTCTTGAGCGCCTTTGATCTGCAGACGCAGACCGATGACGCGGGTTCGGGTGTGCTGACCGGTGCCACCATCGCCACCAGCCAAAACATCAACGGCGCGGACTTCTACCGCATCGAGGTGCAAGCCGGCGACGTGCTGGACTTCGGAGTGACCAAGACCGGCGGCGGCACCGCCCCGCTCAAGGTCCAGCTCTTCTACTCCGCAGTGGAAGACGGCGGCCTGGAATACGTGCCTGAAGCCTTCGCCGTGGGCCAGCAAGTGGGCCACAGCGAGGTCGCCGCAAGCGACGGCTTCTACTACATCAGCGTCAACAGCGCATCGCTGGCTTCTTCCGCCGCGATTCGCTACAAGCTGGAATGGACCGTCGACGACCAACCCGCCGTCGAACAAGATGGTTCGGCGATCACCGCTGACACCCTCGAAGGCCGCAGCGGCAACAACACCGCGCTGGCCGCACACGACCTGCGTGATCTCAGCCCCTTCGACAACGTGGGTCTGGTCACCGGCACCAACATCGACCTGCAAGGCACCGCCGGCGACCGCGACTACTTCCAGATCGACCTGAGCAGCGGCGACAACCTCCGCTTGGCTCTGGACCGCATCAGCGGTGGCGATGCCGACACCCAGCTCTTTGTCCAGGTGTTGTTCAAGGCCAACGAAAACAGTGCCTTGGAGAACCTCAACGACCTGTACGTCGAGAGCACCAGCCGCATCGATCACAGCTTCACCGCCGAGCGTTCGGGAACCTACTTCCTGAACGTGGGTGCCCCGCTGCTGAGCAACACCACCAGCTTCGTCTACGAGCTGGGTTGGGAAACCAACTAAGCCACATCACTTCGATACCCCAAACCGCCCCGTGCACGTTCTGCGTGCACGGGGCGGTTTTTTTACTTCACCGCCGAAGACAGCTCTGGTGCAGAAAACGCAACATCCATCCGCCTTCGCGAGACGGGGTGAAGGGGTACACCCCGAAGCCTGTGGTCTCGCCGTGGTCACGCGTGGCGTGACGCGTGATGCGTGATATGTCATGCACCGTAACGCGGCGCACTGAACACATCCCACCAAGAGCGCTGCGGCCCCACACGAAACGCGCCGTCAAACGCCGCACGCTGCATACCTCAAGGCTTCACAGTGAGCGTGCCCCACCCGACTTCATCACCCCAGCCCACGGATCGACCGGTGGGCGGCACACCAGCGCCCGCGTTGCATCCGCTGGGCGACTCCGCATCGCCGCATCTGCGTGCGACCACCACGAAAAACAAACGCAAACCCACAGGCGAATCCAAAGCGTGGCCAAGCTGTGGCCAAGCGGGGTCGAAGCGGGGGTCGAAGCGAGTGCACCAAGAAGTTTCACTTCATGGCACCCAGGCGACCCCCTCGCCGGCGACGCGGCAAAAGCAGGCTGCCTCCATCCCTGGCCGTGGTTGACCCGTCGTGGTCTGGCAAAACCGTTCACGCCGCCAACGCCTTCGCGTCGCCGCGGCCCACCCGCGCCGCCGCGCCACAACGCATCCCGCCCATCCCGCCAGCTTTCCTTGGCTTGCGCTTTGGCGTGGCGTGACGCGGCTATCTCAGCGATACGACGCGACACACGCCACGCCCGCATTCCAAACGACGCGATCGCCCCAACCATCCCAGCGCAAAAAAAACCGCCCCCGGATCGTTTGCGATCCGGAGGCGGTTGTGATGGCAAGGTTGACGATTCGCTTACCAAGCGAAGTGGGCGAAGGCCTTGTTGGCTTCGGCCATGCGGTGGGTTTGGTCACGGGTGTTCAAAGCCCGGCCTTCACCGTGGTAGGCGTCCATGAGCTCGCGGCCCAGACGCAGGTGCATGGGCTTGCCCTTTTCGCTGCGGGCGGCGTTGATGATCCAACGGAAGGCCAGGCTCTGCTTACGCTTTGGCTTAACCTGCATGGGCACCTGGTAGTTCGCACCACCGACGCGCTTGCTGCGGACTTCGACGTTGGGGCGGACGTTTTCGATGGCCTTGCGGAACACATCGATCTCGGTGTCTTCGCTGTCTTCAGGAAGACGCTTCTTGATTTCTTCGAGGGCCATGTAGACCACGCGCTGGGCACGGGTCTTCTTGCCGTCCTTCATGATGCAGTTGATAAAACGCGCGAGCGTCTTGTCACCGTACAGAGGGTCGGGCTTGAGTTGTTCTTCTGCTGCGGTAAATCCACGTCCCATGGGGAGTCTTCCTTTCGGGCGGCTGGCGGGGAAGTCGACTTCGTCTCTAGCCGTTAGCGATTAGCTATTGGCCGTTAGCAAGAAGCCGCGGGTCGTCCCACGCTTTCACCGGTACGTTGCGTACCGATTACTGCCGGTTTTTAAAAAGCCCGGGCAAACACTGCCCAGGTCAAAGTTCAGTTGTTTCTTGCTAACCGCTAGCGGCTAACGGCTAGCCACTAGCGGCTTCGCTTTAGCCCTTGGGCTTCTTGACGCCGTACTTCGAACGGCCGCGGTTGCGGCCTTCGACGCCCAGGGTGTCCAAAGCGCCACGCACGATGTGGAAACGCACACCGGGGAGGTCGCGAACACGGCCGCCACGCACGAGCACGATGCTGTGCTCCTGCAGGTTGTGGCCTTCGCCGCCGATGTAGGCGGTGACTTCTTTGCCGTTGCTCAGCCGCACACGGGCGACTTTACGCAGCGCCGAGTTGGGCTTCTTGGGGGTCACCGTCTTGACCTGAAGACACACGCCGCGCCGCTGTGGGCACTGGTCCAGGTCTTTGACCTTGGACTTGAACTTTGGGGTGCGGCGGGGTTTACGGACAAGCTGGTTGATGGTCGGCATGGGCCAGTTTTCGTCGAGGGGGAAATTGGGGCGATATCGGGCCGAGAAGTGTATCAGGGACCGCGTAACGGTTCCAGTGGCCCCTGCTCCGCCCCCCTTCGGAGGCGACCGGGCCTGCGCCAAGGGCCCAAAAACGGGGTTTTACCCCGAGCTGTCGCGGAGCACCTGCTCCAAGGCCGCCACGTGGTGGTCCATGCCCAACGCGTCTTCCAGGCCCCCGCAGGCCTGGGCCATGGCGCCCCGGGCCGCGGGATCCACCAACTGGCTCAGGGCGCGAGCCAGGCCCGCGGCGTCGCCCGGGTCGTCCAGCACAATGCCCCGCGGCGGGCCGTCCGGGGGCGTCAGCCACTCGGCAGCGCCGTTGAACCGGGTGGTGATCGCAGGCCGCCCCACCATCAGCCCCTCCAGCACCACCTTGCTGCACGGGTCGTACCAGGTGGGCAGCACCACCGCGTCGGCCGCGGCGTAGGCCGGCGACAGGTCGCCGCAACGCCCCAGCACCCGTGTGTGAGGCCCAAGGCCCTGGGCCGCCAACGCCCGTGCGTCGCGGTCGGCAAAGCCCCCCGCCAAGAGCACGACCCCGCGGCCGCCCCCGGGTTGGGCCGGGGCATTGGCCAAGCGGCGCAGCGCGGCATGAAGCGTGGGCCAGCCCTTGAGCCCGGGGTTCAACGCGGCAAAGAGAAATGCCACGTCCTGGTCTTCCAGCTTCAGCCGCGCCCGCTCGTCGCGGCACAGCCTCTGCCACGCGGCCCGGCCCCCAGCACAGCCGTCCGCGGGCGACCACGCGGCGTTGGGGATCTGCACGATTTTCGATGCCGGCACGCGGTGGTGCTGCACCAGCTGATCGGCCACGTAACCGCTGATGGCCACCACCCGGCGCACGCGCGGGGCCGCCAGCGTGCGCCGTTCGAGCGCGAGCAGGGCCCGCTGCTTGGCGTTGAACGCCAACGCCAAGCGCTTGCCCGCCCGCCCTGCGGCACCCGGGCGGCGGGCAATGTTGCGCCGCTGGGTCTCGACCACCGTGCCGCCGCGCGGCTGCACCACCGCCGCGGGCGTGGCGGTGGTCACCGACAAGCTGGTGTCAAAGCCCCCGCCGTCCAAAGCCTCTTGGGCGAAGGCTGAAAACGCCCGCAGACGCCGCGCGCTCTTGAGCCGCAGCTGCCCCATGGCTTGCAACGGGACGCCGGTCTCACGCGCGGCATCGGCCGCCGCGGGCGTACAGGCGCCCGCCACCACCGTCACCGCGTGACCACGCTCGGTCAGCCCCTGAACCATTTGCCGGGTGGAACGCTCGCTGCCGCCGCCCAGCGGGTCGTACGACTCGGTGACCACCGCGATCCGCAGCGCGCCGCTCACGCCGGATCCGCAGCGGGCTGGGTCGCTTCCACCAGCTCGGCGGTGGTGTCGAACACCTGGCCCACGGTGATCTGCCGCATCGCGTCCACCGCCTGGGGGTCGGCGGCCACGATTTTACGCTCGTGGTCAAAGCCGATCTCGGTCCACGCCGGCAGCGTGGGGCCAAACAGCGTGACCACCGGCGTGGACAACGCCGCGGCGAGGTGCCGGGGCCCGGTGTCGTTGGTCACCATCACGCGGCTGAGCTTCACCACGCTCTTGAGCTGCCCCAAGGTGGCCCCGGCCTTGAGCAGGTCGATCACGCGGCAGGGCGCCGCCCCCGCCACCCGGGCCACGATCTCGTGCTCGTCCGGGGCCCCGGTCACCGCCACGGCCATGCCCAGTTCGTCGTGAATCCGTCCCGCCAGCTGGGCGAAGCTCTGCGGGGACCACCGCTTCTGGGCTTTGGCCGCGCCGGGGTTCAGCAGCGCCACGGGCCGGCCTTTGGCCGGCTCAAGCATCGACACCGCGCGGCGGTCGTCTTCGGGCCGCGTGGCCACTTCAATGCGGTGGTCCATCACCGCGGCCACCTGGGACGGGGACGCGGCGTCGGCGCCCTCGGTGGTCGGCGGAGCCCCCAAATAGGCGGCCAAACTCAGGTAGTACTCCACCGCAGGCACAGGCACGTAGTTCTTGCCGTCGTGTCGCGGCACCAGCCGGTCGGTCAGCAGCATCCCCCGGCCGTCGCGGTCGTAGCCGATCCGGCGCTTGATGCCCGCCATGGCCACCAACGCCGCGCTGCGAAAACTGTTGGGCAGCAGCACCGCGGTGTCGAATTTCATGCCACGCAGCCGTTTGGCCAGCCCCAGGGGCGAACTGCCCCGCCCCCCACCGGACGAACGCCCGGCCCCGGACCGCTTCACCGCTCCACCATGGGCCAGCACGCCGTCGAGATACGGCAGGCCCTCAAGCAGCGGCGCCAGGGGCTCGCGGATCAGCGCTTCGATGTGAGCCCCCTGGAAGGCCTCCCGCAGGGCCCGCAGCGTCGGGGTGGCCATCAGGCAGTCGCCAAACCAGGTCGGCATCACGACAAGAACCCGCTGGCCCGCAGAGGCGCCGCGGACAGAGGATGCAACAGCCAGTTCGGGGTCGGAGTCGGTCACCCGGAGAGTTTATCAAGGCCGCCACGACCGCCCCACCAGGCGACCAGGCGACCAGGCGACCAG
>JALZVY010000158.1 GCA_023300125.1 Phycisphaera sp. | reverse complement strand
CTGGAAGCCAGCCACCTCATCGACGCCGTGTGGGTCTGGCACTACCACAGCCAACGCCGCTCCTACAACGACGTGATCATCCAGGTCTCCGACGACCCCAACTTTGCAGAAGGCGTCACCACGCTGTTCAACAACGACTACGACGCGTCGGCCCAGCTGGGCAAAGGCAGCGACACGCCCTACGTCGAAAACCACTTCGGCAAGCTGGTCGACGGCCAAGGACAGCAAGGACGCTACGTCCGCTTGTACCAAAACGGCAACACGTCCAACGAGCTGAACCACTACACCGAGGTCGAAGTCTTCGGCCGGCCGATCGAGTAGTACCGCGTTCAACAACCTAGATGCCGCCCACCCCCGCCGCGACCGAACCCACCACACGCCGAACTGGCCTGCTGGTGGCGCTGCTGGCGGTGGCGGCGGTTGTGGGCGGCCTGTGGCTACGCACCGCACATCTCAGTGACGCCCCGCTGCACGCCGACGAGGCCGCCACCGGGGCCCGCGTGCTGGCAGACCGACTCGAAGACAAGCCCTACCGCTTTGACCCGCGCCACCACCACGGCCCGCTGCTCACCGCCGTCACGGTGCCGCTGGCGCAGCTGCGCGGTGAAACCCAGTGGGACGACCTGACCAAGACCACGCTGCGCAGCGTTCCCGCCACCGCCGGCGTGCTCACCCTGCTGCTGATCTTGGCCACCGCCCCCACACTGGGCCGCGGGGCGGTTTTCGCCGCGGTCTTCGCCGCCACCTCCCCGCTGCTGGTGGTCTACAGCCGCGTCTATATCCACGAACCCATCCAAGCCCTGGCCGCGGCGCTGCTGATCGTCACGGTCTTGCGCTACGCCGCGCAGGGCACCGGACGCAGCGGACGCCCCCGACGCACCTGGCCCTGGGCCGTCACGGCCGGCGCCGCCGCGGGGCTGATGCTCAGCAACAAAGAAACCGCGGTCATCACCGCCGCGGCGTGGACCGCCGCAGGCCTTGCCCTCGCGCTGGGCCACGCGGTCGTTCACCGGCTTGGCCAGGCAGATCTGCAACGCGCCGCGCGAACACACCGCACAAACGCCGGGCTCGCGATCGCCTCCGCCGCAGGCGTGGCGGTGTTGTTCTACGCCGATTTCGGCCGCCACCCCGCAGGGGTCCTGGATTTTTTCCGCACGTTTTTTGTTTACGAAACACACCCCGAGCACCACAAACCCCTCACCTACTACGCCTGGCTTATGGCCTGGCCCAAATTCCGCGGCGGGTTTTGGTGGACCGAAGCCGCGCTGTGGGTGCCCGCGGCCTACGGCCTGATCGCCAGCTTCCGCGACCCGCGCGGCGGCGCTATTCGCTTCTTGGGCCTGGCCGCCCTGGCCGAGGCCCTGGCGTATTCACTGATTGCCTACAAAACCCCTTGGCTGGGCATGGTCGTGTGGATTCAAGTGTGCCTGGTCGCGGGCTACGGCGCGGCGCCCATGCTCGCGCGTCGCCACCCCGCCGCCCGCGGAGCCGTAGCCGTAGCCCTGATCGCCGCCGTCGCATGGCAAGCCCAGCAATCCATCCGCGCCGCCCACCGGTTCCCCGCAGACGATCGCAACCCTTACGTCTACGTGCCCACCGCCCCCGCCATCGAGACGCTCGCCCCCTGGCTGAACACCCTGGGCCAAAGCTCTGAAGCCTTTGACGCAGCCCCCCTCGCGGTGGTGGGCACGCACATCTGGCCCCTGCCTTGGTACCTGCGCCACCAAGGCCCCGTGGGCTACTGGACCGAATACCCCGAAGGTGTCGCCCAGCTTCCGCGGGTGCTGGTGGTTCCAGACGCTCAACACACCGCCGACAGCCCAGGCCCGCTCGACACCACCCACACCGCCGTGCCGCGCGGCCTGCGCACCGACACCCCGGTGTGGGTGTACATCCGCAACGACCTCTGGTCGCACTACCTCACCACCGAGGGCACGCCGTGATCAACCTGCGCGACAACCCCCACGTCCACCGCTTCGATCACCAGGCCATGAACACCACGTTTTCGGTGCGGGCCCTCCACGTCGACCGCGAGCGCGCTGCCGACGCCGCGATCGCCTGCTTCGCCCGGCTCGACGAACTCGAAGACCGGCTCAGCCGCTACCGCAGCAGCAGCGACGTGAGCCAGATCAACGCGATGCACACCGGCCAAAGCTTGCTGATCACCGCCGACACCCACGCCTGCTTGCTGGCGGCCATGCAAGCCGCAGCCGACACCGAGGGGCTCTTTGACATCACCCTGGGCGTGCCCATCGAGCACCTCAAAACCAAGGCCCCAGGAACCCCCGCCCCGCCCGCGGGCACGCTGCGCATCGCCCCGGACCGCCCCGCGGTGGACTGTCTGGAAGCGGGCCGCGGCATCGACCTGGGCGGTATCGGCAAGGGTTTTGCCGTGCAGCAGATGGCCCGCCTGCTCAGCGACTGGGGCATCGAGTCATCGCTTGTTTCCAGTGGCGCCAGCACCCTGTGCGCTACGGGGCCCGACCACTGGCCCGTCGAGCTGCACGGCGCCCAGCAGCGTCAAAGCCTGGCCCTGAACAACAACACCCTCAGCGCCTCGGGCACCGCGATCCAAGGCAGCCACCTGGTTCACCCCGACCACCCTCAGCACCTCACCGGCCTGCACCGGCACGTCTGGGTCGTGGGCCACGACGCCGCGCTCGTCGATGCCTACGCCACCGCCTGCATGCTGATGAGCGAATCGCAGATCCGCGCCTTTGTCTGCGTCTGCCCCGGCGCCACCCACGCCTACCTCGAACGCCCCGACAGCGCGTTGGTGGATTTGCGATCTTGATCGCTGAAATTCCAAGTTCGTGGCCTCGCCGCGCTCGAATTGAATGAACACGAAGGCACAAAGGCTCAAAGGC
>JALZVY010000157.1 GCA_023300125.1 Phycisphaera sp. | reverse complement strand
CCGGCCCGCAGCAAGATCCCCGACCGCAGGGCCACCCCGTCGATCGCCCGGTTTCCGCGGATTTCCACCCCGGTCAAGATCGGCAGCTCGTCCATCAGATAGACCAGCCGCAGGCCCGGGCCGTCGGGGGCCACCTCCGCGGTGACGGTTCCAAAGCGTCCCAAGGCGTTGATCCGCACGATGTCCGCCTCGACCACCGACGCGTCGTAAGTCTCGCCCACGCGGGATCGCACCGCGTTCTCCACCAGTTTGGGGTCGATTTCACGCAGCCCAGAGAGCTGGATTTCGCGGATCACCGCCCCCTGGGGGTCTTCCTGGGTCTGGGCGGCGGCCTGGGTGGGGCCCGGGCCGGTCAGCGCCAGGCCCACGACAGCCACGACCCAGACAACCTGGGCAGCCCATGTTCGGGCCCGGCGGGCGGTGCAAGCGGGGTGCGTGGGGCGGATCAAGCGGCGTACTCCGGGATCTTGGGATCTTGGGCGACCCCAAAAGGGGTCGAAAACGCGTGTTGAACGCGCGCGAAGGAGTCTAATCGAAACCCTTGGACCGCCTGCGTGGCCTCCGCGGGCCCCCGCGGGTTGGGGGGCAGCAAAGGGCCCCTTGTCCCTCCCCCGGGCCGTCCCTAGACTGCTCAGTCCATCGGAACGATCCCGCCGCGGTGGCCCCCGCCTCGGCGTGGGGTCGTGACCCGGCCCGATGTTGCCCCCGCCCGCCCCGTCATTCTCCAGGACCGATCCATGAGCAGCGCCAGCCCATCTGTCAAAGAGGGCGAACCCTCCGTCGCCGCCGACCCTTTTGTGGGGCTCAGCGACGAGCGCCTCCACGGCATGCTGTACGACATGATGCTGATCCGCCGCTTTGAAGAGCGGACCATGCAGGCCTACCAGCAAGCCAAGATCGGCGGCTTCTGCCACATCTACATCGGCCAAGAAGCCACCGCCGTGGGTTCGGTCGGGGCCACGAACAACGACGACCCGATCGTCACCGCCTACCGCGACCACGGCCACGCCCTGGCCCGCGGCATGGACCCCAACGCCTGCATGGCCGAGATGTTTGGCAAAGTCACCGGCTGCGCCAAAGGCAAGGGCGGGTCGATGCACATGTTCGACAAGCCCAACGCCATGTACGGCGGCCACGCCATCGTCGGCGGGCAAAACCCCCTGGGCTGCGGCCTGGCGTGGGCTGCCCAGTACCGCGGCGAAGACAAAGTAGCGCTGTGCTACATGGGCGACGGAGCCCTGAACCAGGGCGCCACCCACGAAGCCATGAACCTCGCGAGCATCTACAACCTGCCGATCGTCTTCGTGCTGGAAAACAACGGCTACTCCATGGGCACCGACATCGCCCGCGGCACCTCGATGGCCCATGACCAGAAGTCCCGCGCCGAGGCCTACGGCCTGCGCTACTTCGAGTGCGACGGCCAAGACGTGCTGGACACCTACGGCACTTTCAAGAAGGCCGTTGACGGCGCCCGCGGCGCCCGGCCCATTAATTACAACGAAAAGACAGGCAAACGCGATTCGCTGCCCAGCTACGACCGCGACGGACGCACGCAAGGCCCCGCCTACGTCAACGTCAAGACCTACCGCTACTGGGGCCACTCGATGAGCGACCCGCAGAAGTACCGCAGCAAAGACGAAGTCAAAACCAAGCAAGACATCGACTGCATCAACCGCTTGGTCGTGCAGTTGCAAGACGCCGGCCGGGCCACCGAAGCCCAGTGCGAAGCCATGGACACCAAAGCCCAAGAGCTGGCCAAAGCCGCCATCGCCTTCGCCGAATCCAGCGACCCCATGCCCATCGAAGAGCTGTACACCGACGTGTACGCCAACCCGTTTGGTCCTTATGTGAAGGGCGCACCGAATCCAGACTTCGCCTGAACGCGAACCTGATGCCGTGCCCGAAGGGCGCGGCGAAGACGGCGCCACGCTTTGGGTGGTCGGCGCCGTGATTTTCGGGCTTGCCGGCATCGGCGGGCCCATCCTCGCCCTGATCGCCTTCTGGTTGCTCCGCCAGTACATCTGACACTTCCCCGCGCCCGCAACGGCCCACGCCTACCAAAACGTCTTCCCCTGAAAGTCCACGCCATGGTTGCCCAAGACGATTCCCGCAAGATCCAATACCGCGAAGCCCTCCGTCAAGCCATGGAAGAGGAGATGCGCAAAGACGACGACATCTTCCTCATGGGTGAAGAAGTCGCCGAATACAACGGCGCCTACAAGGTGTCCGAAGGCATGCTCGACGAGTTCGGCCCCCGCCGCATCGTCGACAGCCCCATCAGCGAAACCGGCTTTGCCGGCCTGGGCATCGGCGCCGCCATGACCGGCCTCAAGCCCATCATCGAGTTCATGAGCTGGAGCTTCTGCCTGGTGTCGGCCGACCAGATCATCAACAACGCCCCCAAGATGCTCTACATGTCCGGCGGCCAGTTTGGCTGCCCCATCGTCTTTCGCGGCAACAACGGCGCCGGCGGCCAGCTGGGCTCCACCCACTCGTGGTCGGTTGAAAGCATGTTCTCCAGCGTGCCGGGCCTCAAGCTCGCCGTGCCCGCCACCCCGCGCGATGCCAAGGGCCTTTTGAAAGCCGGCATCCAAGACCCCGACCCGTTTTTCAACCTCGAATCTGAACGCATGCTGGGCATGGGCGCCCGCGGCGACAAAGACTTCAGCCGCTACCTGCACGGGGGCCTGTGGGCCCCGCCGGAAAACGACGACGACTTCGTCATCCCCCTGGGCCAGTGTGAAGTCATCAAAGAAGGCACCGACTGCACGGTCGTTAGCGCCGGCCGCCCGGTGCACTTCGCCCTCGAAGCCGCCGAAGCGCTCGAAAAAGAAGGCCTGGACATCGAAGTCATCAACGTGCGGACCTACCGCCCGCTCGACATCGAGACCATCGCCCGCAGCGTCAGCAAAACCAACTACTGCGTGGTCGCCGACCAAAGCTGGCCGTTTGCCAGCGTCGGCGCCGAAGTCGCCAGCCAGGTCTACGAACGCTGCTTCGACGACCTGGACAACAGCGTCAAGCGCGTGCACAACGACGACGTGCCCGCCCCCTACAACCGCGAGATGGAGCAAGAAATGCTCCCCAACGCGCGGAAGATCGCCGAAGCCGTGCGGCAGGTGACGTACAACGCCTAAGGCGTTCCGCTCCGCGGCCTACGGACGGCGCAGTGATAGCTGGGAGGGCGAGGCTCCCGCCGAACCGCGCGTGACATGCGACGCGCGGCTCGGTCGGAGCCTCGCCCTCCCGTTGGATTGCCCGCACCCGCGAGGCCGCCCGTGTCTCCCCCCAAACACCCTTGCGACTGCTGCGGCCACCGCACGCTGGACGAGCCATCGGGCCGCACCGGGCAGATCTGCCCGGTCTGTTTTTGGGAGGACAGCCGGTGGCTTGAGTTAACAGGGGAGGGATTCGGTGGCCCGGGGGTTGATCTCGACGCGGGCCAACGAAATTTCTTGGCCACCGGCGTGTGTCACCCCGATTTCGCTGACGCCGTCCGTCCGGCTAGTGACGACGAGTCGCCGTTGCCCGGTTGGCAAACCGTTGCCGAGAGGCGAGAAGTGTCGGCCCAAGCGATACGCCGCCTGATCCACCACGCATTCAAAGGCGTGTCGCGGGAAGGTGGCGTCTCCCTGCACGAAACCGATGCGATCGACGGTTATTACTCCGAATCCGGCCGGGCTGAGGCTCGGGCTATCGATACCGACGGTCAATGGACCCAGCTGAAGCACGAAGACCTGTGCAGCGGCCGGTTACAAGCTGCGCACTCGTTTTTCGATGCGATCGGCTATCGCTATCACCTGCCGGCCTATCTGATGTGCTGGCTGGATGGCCACGCCGAATCTTCGGGGTCAGCCGTGTTCGATTCGTTCCTCTGGGAATGGGCCGACATGCACCCCACCAAAAACATCTCTAAACGCACTGGGTTTCACCGTGAACGCCTGGAGCTTTTGAACGTGGCCCAGCGGTACGTCGTCGCCCGCTTTCTCGACCACCTCGCTCGATTCGATCCCGATTGCTTCAGTCGCGACGACGCCAAAAAAGCCCTTGGCAACTACTGGCAGACCGTCCTCGACGCCGGCCCGCCCGAGGCCCCGGCCTGACCCGCGTCGCCGCGATATCATCTCTGTTCTTCTGCGTGACCCCGTCAACGCTCACGCCCTGCCCGGCACTGCCGGCAGGTTCGCCCCCGTTCCCGCCCCGAAAGGCCCCGCCCATGCCCATCACCATCACCATGCCCCGTTTGTCCGACACCATGGAAGAGGGCACGCTGCTCAAGTGGAACGTGAAAGAGGGCGACACCGTGTCGTCG
>JALZVY010000156.1 GCA_023300125.1 Phycisphaera sp. | reverse complement strand
GACTGAGCAAGACAGCGGTGACTGGCGTGGCGGGGTGGTCCGCAACGACAACTCCACCAGCTTCGAAACCTCGGCTGAAATTTCGCAGACCAAGTACGGCAACAGCGTGGCCAGCACCACGGACAACCTCTTCACGCGTACCACTACGGGTGAAGAAACTCCTGATGCGAATGCTGCCATGGAGAACACAGCCGCTGGCGTTTACACCAGCCAACGTTAATTCATTAACGAAGTTTCTACCCGGCTTTGGCTGGTGTGGATGCAAGAATCAAGCCGGCCGTGTGCTTACGCACGCGGCCGGTTTTTTTTTGGGATGATGAAAGCATGACAGACCCCGCCAACTCCGTACCGGCGCCGGGCGATGCCCCGTTCGCCTCATGTTCAGAATGGCCCGAGGGCGATGCCGCTGAAGGGATGGGGGGCGGAGCTAAGCCGCAAGCCGCATCCACGGCTGAACCGGCTAAACCGCAGGATGTGGGGCCTGCCTGGTGGGGGCCGGTGGGCGTGGTGGTGATGGTGGCCATCGTGGTGGTGGTCTATGCCGGTTCGTTCGGCGTGCCGTTTATTTTCGATGACTTCACAATCATCAACAACAATCGTTTTATGCGGAGCCTGTGGCCACCGATGGCCGCGATGGAGGCGCCTTGGCGCAGCACCGCGGCGGGGCGTCCGTTGGTGGCCTACAGCTTCGCGGTGAACTACGCGATCAGCGGGCTTGAGGTGTGGAGCTACCACGTGTTCAACCTCCTCGTACACCTGGTCAACGTGCTGCTGGTTTACGGCATTGCGCGGCGGGTGCAGGGGCAGGCTTTGTTTGCCCAGCGCAGTGCGGGCCGTTTCACGCATCGCACATGGGCGTTGCTGCTGGCGGGCCTGTGGGCCATACACCCGCTGAACAGTGAAACGGTGGTGTACATCGCCCAGCGCACCGAGCTGATGATGGCGGCGTTTTTCTTGGCCGCCTTCGTGACACTGCCGCGGGGTGGGCGTGAGGGAACGGGGCCGATCTACACCCTGGTGACAGTGGTGCTGGGTTTGCTGGCGGTGCTGTGCAAAGAAACCGCGGCGGTGCTGCCAGTGCTGCTGTTGTTGTTTGACCGGGCGTTCATCGGCGGATCGTTTGCAGCGGCGTGGCGGGAACGCAAGGGGGTTTACCTTGGGGGGGTGGCGATCATCGCGGTGGCGGCGGTGATCGCGTCGGGTGATCACCGCGGGGGCTTGGTGACCGACGATGCGAGCGTCACCTGGCGCTATCTGCTGACCCAGGGCGGTGTGATCTTGCACTACCTGCGCTTGAGTGTGGTGCCGTATCCCCTGGCGATCACCTACGGGTGGCCGCTGGTGGAGGGCTTGCGTGACGGCTGGCTTGCGGCGGGAGTCGTGGGAGTGGGCTTGCTGCTGACGTGCTGGGCGCTGGTGCGCCGTCCGATGCTGGGTTTTTTGGGCGCGGCGTTTTATCTGCTTTTGGCGCCCACCTCCAGCGTGATCCCCATCATGAGCGAGGTGGCGGGCGAGCGGCGCATGTATCTGCCGCTGCTGGTGGTGTTGATGCTGCTTGCGGTGGCCGTCGCGGCGATCGTGGGGCGTGTGATGGCGTCGGATTCCGCGTCTCGTCAACGGGCGGGTGCGGCGGGAATGGGTTTTGTGTTGTGTGCGGTGTGCGCGGGGGCGGCGGTGACGGTGGTGCGGGTGCAGGATTTCCGCAGCACGGAGTCCATCTGGAGACAGACCCTGCGCGTCGAGCCTGAAAGCCTCTACGCGAAGTCGAACCTGGCCGTGGAAATGATAGCTCAGCGACGGTTGGACGAGGCCGAGCGGATGCTCTTGGACATCAAAGTGGTGGAGCCTGGATTTCCGCAACTTGACGTGCAAATGGGCTTGGTCGCTTTTCGCCGAGGCGACTTCGCCGCCGCGGCCGAGTTTTACCTGGCCCAAGCCCGTTCGCCGCGTGGCAAACCCAGGGACTACGCCTACGCGGGCTATTCGTTGATGCGGGACGGTCAAAACGACGCGGGGCAACGCGCGTTGGGCGAGGCCTTAAGTTTGGATCCCGACAACCCTGAGGCGCTGAACTTTGTGGGCTCGTTGCTGTCTGCCGGGGGGCGTTATGAAGAGGCCCTGACGTACACGCGGCGCGTGCTCGAGATGTTTCCTGAAAAAACCCCCGTGTGGGCCAACCAAGCACATCATTTGTTCAAACTTGGCGACCTCGACGCGGCGCGGGCTGCTTACCAAGAGGCTCTTCGACTCGAAGCGGAAAATGTAGGAGTGATCCGAAATTTTGCAAACTTCGAAGCCTCCGTCAAAAACTACCCCGCGGCGATCAATCTTTGCCAGCGCTGGGTAAGTCTAGAACCCAACGCCTTGTCGCCTTTGAAGCTTTACGTGAAGATTCTTGTGGAGTCTGCCCAAGACGAGGCCGCCGCGGGGGTGTTTCTTCGCCTGGTGACGCTCTACCCACGTGATGTGGATACGCGCCAGCGCTATGCCCTGTGGTTGGGGCACACCGGAGACCTTGAGGCGGCGGACCGGCATTTGGCCGTGGCTTTGCGTCTTGAGCCAGACAACGCGCGCACCGCCGACATCGCCGAAAAATTGGAGGGGCTTAAACAAGGCCGGGCGGCTCAGCCACGCGGTGCCGAGCCGGCAGCGGCGTCTTCGATGCCGCTGCGTGAATCGGCTGAACCCACTGACGCGTCGCCGGCGCCTTAGCGCTCGGCTGAAATACGCCGCGGGTTGCCGGGGGTTAGTCCGGTGATGTCGCCGGGGGCACCGCTTGGGATGTCGCGCTGGCCGGGGGTTGGCGGTAGCTGTGGTACTGGGTCCAGAGCAGGCCGCGGCCCGGGCCACGCAGCAGGCGGGGCTCCAGCCAGCGGGCGAGGCTGAGCGCCGGGCCAGGCAGCAACTCGGCCAGCAGCGGCAGGTACACGCCGCTGCAGTGGGTGTCTTCTTCGACAAGCCCTGCGTCGCGTAGAAATGCTTGGACCCGGCCGATGGGCATGAGATTGATGTGGCCCGTGGGCAGCACCGGCTCGCGATAGACCGCGCGGGCCAGCCAGATCAGCGGCCGTTTGAGGGCGGCTTTGCAGCAGATTTCCAGCGGGCTTCGGGGTTGGGGCGTGCTGAGCACCAGTACGCCGCCGGGCCGCAAAAGCCTGGCCATGCCTCGGATGGCGTCTTGGGCGCGATCGGCGGGGATGTGTTCGATGACTTCTGAGCACAGCACCAGGTCGAAGCTGCCTGCGGGAAGCTGGCTGGCGGTGATGTCGTCGGCGCGCAGCGTGAGTCGCGGCTCGTCGGCGAACTGGTTGCGGGCATGAGCCAGGTAGGCGTCTTCGATGTCCGTGGCGGTGACTTGTTGGAAGGCGTTTAACAGGTGCGGCAGGTATACACCGCTGCCGGGGCCGATTTCGATCGCTGTCGCGGCTTGGGTGGTGGCAGCCAGGCGTTGGATCTGCGCGGTGATCCAATCTCGGCGGGCCAGGTGAAGGTATCGCCGTGTGGGTTGGCGCGAGGCGTACAGGGTCTCTTGCAGATCAACCAGTGCGTCTGCGGAGGCGCCGCTGGGGTTCGGAGCGTTCAAGTGGGGTTCCCGGATTCAGCAGGCGCAAAAGGTTCCACGCCGTCCAGCACATAGATGGGGCGATGGCGGGTGTGGTTGAAGATCAGCCCGATGTAGTAGGCCACCACGCTGAGCATGATGAGGTGGATGCCGCCCAAGAAAAACACCGCGCAGGTGAGCAGGGCGTAGCCTTGCCAGGGCATGAGCTCTTCGGCGAGCAGCCGCGAGAGCCCGATGTACACCGTGAAGGCGAGGCTGAACACCACCACCGCGCTGCCCAAATAGCCTGCCAGGCGCAGAGGCACCAGCGAGAAGGCCGAGATGGCCACCAGCGAGAGCTTGATGAGCGCCAGCGGGCGGTACTTGGTTTCGCCCGCGTGCCGCGCATCGCGGTCGTATTCCACGGCTTCTTGGCGGAAGCCCGCCCAGCTTACGAGCCCGCGCACAAATCGGGGGTTTTCGCGGCAGCGCCGCAGCACCTGCACCACGCGCCGGTCGATCAGGCGAAAATCGCCGGTATCGGTGGGGATCGGCACGTCCGAGACGCGCTGCAGCAGCCGGTAAAAAAGGCTGGCGCTGCTGCGTTTGAACCATGACTCGCCGTCGCGCCGCCGCCGCCGCCCGTACACCACCGCGGCGCCGTCGCGCCAGCGGTCGAGCATCTGGGGGATGACTTCGGGGGGGTCTTGCAAGTCGGCATCGATCAACACCACCGCGTCGCCGTCGGCGTGGTCGAAGCCGCAGGTGCTGGCGGCTTCGTGTCCGAAGTTGCGGCTCAGTTTGATCAGGCGGACGCGCGGGTCGGTCTTGGCCAACGCAGCAATGGTGTCAGCCGACCCGTCGGTGCTGCCGTCGTCGACAAAGAGCAGCTCGTGTGGGGTGTCATCGATGCCTTCCAGCACGGCGGTCAGACGCTTGTACAGCGGCCCGAGGTTTTCCGCCTCGTTGTAAACTGGGACGATGACGCTGATTCGCACTGGTGAGCATCCCTGGTGGGGCGTGGACGGCGGGGCGGCGGCGTTCGGGGCGAAACATCAATGGTATCGCGTCGGGGGGGCGGCCGGTTGAACGACGCGCCGTCCCCCAACCCTGCGGCCGTGTGTGGGGGCTTTGACCGCCGCACAGTGATCTTCGTGTGGGCGGTGGCGGCGCTGCTGCTGGCCCACGCGGTGATTGCCATCTTTTCTGC
>JALZVY010000155.1 GCA_023300125.1 Phycisphaera sp. | reverse complement strand
TGATCACTGCCTCCTTTCTCATCCTACACAAGCAGCCAGGATTAAAGACAATCTTCCACTGTATACAGTAGGAAGCCTACGAGACAAACTAAGTGTTGACCCGCCCGCAGCCCCCGGTGCGCCCCGCCGTGATGCAAAAACGCCCGCTCCCCCGCGCCGTCCACCAACACCACCGTCGTCGACGTCGCCGCCCCCGCCACCGTCACCAGCCCCGACGTATCCACCCCTTCATCCGCAAACGCCGCACGCAGAAGCCCACCCCACCGGTCATCGCCCACCCGGCTCAACACACCCGCCGCACAGCCCAAACGCGCCAGCGTCAGCCCCGCGTTGGCCGTCAGCCCCCCGGGCGCCAACACCGCCGGCTCGGTGTCCACATGCGCCTCGGCCCCCACCGCACGCGACAAATCCACCGGCCGACACAACACATCCGCCACGCACGACCCCGCCACCACACAATCCAGGTCACGCCCGCTCACGCCTGCACCACCGGGTTGCTCAACACCCCAATGCCCTCAACCTCAACCTCCACCACATCGCCCGCGCTCAAAAACACCTGCGGGTCCCGCGCCACCCCCACCCCCTGGGGCGTGCCCGTCAAAATCACCGTCCCCGGGCGCAGCGTCGTGTCGCGGCTCAAAAAACTCACAATCTCAGCCACCGAAAAAATCATGTCCGACGTATGGCTGTCCTGCATCACCGCCCCGTTCAGCCGCCCGGTGATCCGCATCGTCTGCGGGTCCGGCAGCGCATCCGCCGTCACCAGCACCGGCCCCAGCGGGCAAAACGAATCAAAGCCCTTGCCCCGCGTCCACTGCCCCCCGCCGCCCTGCTTCTGCCAGCGCCGCGCCGACACATCATTGCCACAGGTGTAGCCCAGCACATAATCCAGCGCCTCATCCACCCCCACGTCCCGCGCCGGCCGCCCGTCCTTCAGCCCCATCACCACCGCCAGCTCCGCCTCACTATCCGTCTCAGGCCCATCCATCTGCCCCGCCGGAATCACAATCGGCGCCCCGGGGTGGTTCAACGCCGATCCCGGCTTCATAAACACCACCGGGTGCTCAGGCAGGTCCGAGCCCATCTCCGCCGCATGCTGGCGGTAATTCAGCCCAATGCAGAAAATATCCGGCGGATCGATGGGCGCCAGCCGCTCACCGATCTCAAACACCGGCCCCCCAACCGTGCCCGGCAGCGGCCAAGGCCCCGGAGCCAGCCACCGGGCCGTCCCATCGCCCAGATCTTCGGCAAAATTCGGGACCCCCTCGGGGCCAAGCAGTCGGGTCAAGATCATGATCGCAAGCTCCGGTTCCAGTCAGGGCCCGTATAATCACGTTTCCGACCCCCGCACGCCACCGGGCGTGCCACGCCCCGCCCAAATCAACCCCGAACCGCCGGACCCCAGCGTCCCCCGCGGCCCCCTTCGGAGCCCAGCCTTGGCCAAAACCACCGCCGACCCCAAACCCGCCCCTCCCCTCACCGGAGATCGCCGGCGCACCTGGAAAGACGTCAAAGACCCCAGCGAATCCCCCCGCCCCGGGGTGCCCGAAGGCCTGTGGCAAAAATGCCCCACCTGCGAAGCCACCACCTACCGCAAACAAGTCGAAGACAACCTCAGCGTCTGCACCGAGTGCGACCACCACTACCGCGTGGGCGCCGACACCCGCGTCAGCCAGCTCGTCGACCCCGGCAGCTTTGAGCCGCTCTGGGACAACCTCTCCCCGATGGACCCCCTCAAGTTCGTCGACCGCATCACCTACAAAGAACGCTACGAAAAAGCGCAGAAACAAACCGGCCACAACGACGCCCTCTTGGCAGGCAAAGCCTTCATCAAAGGCCGCGGCGTCGTCATCGCCATCATGAACACCGACTTCATGATGGCCAGCATGGGCAGCGTCGTAGGCGAAAAAATCACCCGCGCCATCGAGCTCGCCACCGACCTCGACCGCCCCATGATCATCCTGTGTGCCGGCGGCGGCGCCCGCATGCAAGAAGCCACCCTCGCGGTGAGCCAAATGATCAAAACCAGCGCCGCCCTGGCCCGCCACGGCGACGCCGGCGGCCTCTACATCAGCGTGCTCACCGACCCCACCACCGGCGGCACCGCCGCCAGCTTCGCCATGCTCGGCGACGTCATCCTCGCCGAACACAAAGCCATGATCGGCTTCACCGGCGCCCGCGTCATCGCCAACACCGTCCGCCAAGAGCTCCCCGAAGGCTTCCAAACCGCCGAATTCCTGCTCGAAAAAGGCTTCGTCGACCGCGTCGTCCACCGCAAAGACCTCCGCAGCGAAATCGCCATCATCATCGACTACGCCGGCAAGTAAGCCACCCCGCGGATCGCACAAAGCCCCGCGCCCCAGCCCGCCCCCCACACCCAACCCACCCACCATGGCCGCAGCCCACACCAAAACACGGGTGGCCCTGCTATCCATCGGCCTCGCCACGCTCCTCACCGGCGCCGCCCTCTTCGCCGCCTCCTTCGCCTACCCCGCCGCCTATCTCCGCAACAACCCCCTCGCCCTCGCCTGGTCCCAAACCACCGGCCCACCCAACCACCCGCTGATCTACCCCGGCTACGAAGCCGACCTCGAAGAGTCCAGCATCCACCTCATGAACCTCGGCACCTGGACCGCCTTCGCCGGCCTCGCCCTGGTCATCCTCAGCCGCGCCAAATCGCGGCCAAGCAAACCCACCCCCGAAGCCTGACCCACTGCCCCCCACCACGCGGCAGGTATGCGGCCCGCCAACCCCGAGCCCGTCTCACGCGAAGACGGGGCCACGCGAAGCGCACGCGGTGCAAGAGACAGGGCCGCCACGCCACAACGTGTTCTCACGCACAGGCACAGAGAACGCAGGGCAAGGCAACAACCCGATCTCTGAACAACACCCCACGCCCATCTTCGTAGGGGCGGGTTTAAAACCCGCCCGCGCGTCGCGTCCACCGCGATCGAAGCCATCAACACCCCGATCGCCTCCACCACCCACCCCGTGCCGGCGACGTGTTCTCGCGCCGGACCCGGCGAAGCCAAACCGACGATTCGCACGCGTTTTAAGTCAAAAGACACGCCACTGCATTTCACGGCGATCCGCAGGTTCCGCAAAGAAAAGGCCGGACAACCCAAGGCCACCTCGCTCGCCGGGCGTCCGCCCCCCGCATGAGACAAGAATCAAGAAGTATGGCCTACTACTACTTTTGAGGATGGCAACGATCAGGGACTCACTGAACTTGCGGATACGCATGTCAGGGTTCCTGGGGACAGGAGGGTTCCAGGAAATCCTCTACTTTTGGGTGCGCTATATACGCGGGGTGATTACATTCCCTGCTGATACCGTAAGACTTGACACGCACGGATTCATAGGAGTGATTCCCATCAACTTTTATGCCAAGCAATCCACCTCAAATCACCGGCAAGCGTATTTATTTGAAAAATATGCCCATCCCATGTTTCACCGAATGCGTTGTACAGGCCATCATTAATTACTCTTGACCTAGCATCTTCACGATGCAAATGCCATTTCACCCAGTCGCACTCGATCCCCGCAATCCGCGTGAAGAATAACTTTAAGTGTTTTTCATTTACACCACTGGCCTTGCTGGCCAACCACACTATTTCCCCGTCACTGTTAACGCCAGCAAGGTTTCGTTGCATAGCGTCTTTTTCTAGCCATTTTTTTGCCGCAGATGTGGTTGTATATTTATAAACATCATTTTTTATATCCCAAGAGTCGATTATTGCCAAGCGTATGCCTGTCTGATTGTCACTAAAGAGAATCAATGGGTCTGCGAACGCCTCTAAAATATCGTCTGAAATCATTCGACCTCCTGAGGGTATTGACTACGGTCCACCAAGTGGCGTAACAGGGTTAAACGGTGACTCTGAAATTTTGTGATCCAATCTGGTTTGCAAGCCTCCGGAGAATCAAGAGGTCTAACTTACTGGCTATCCGGAATGCACTGGACCGACCTCAGGGCCTAGGCCCCAGGCTCTTACCCTACTACCCACTCGCCACCCGCGCCCGGTCCCACGGCAATCCCTCTTCAAACCAGCTCGTCAACGTCGCCGCCACGTTCAACGGCGACACCCCCAACCGCTGACTGATCGTCCGCGCGTCGTCCTGCATGCGATTCTTGCCCTTACGCATCAGACGCGACACCGCATCAAGCAACTTCAAGTACCGCCCAAAGGTCAGATCCGTGTCCGGCATCAGCGACCGCGCCCGCCCCGCCATCCCGGGTTGACCACCGCCCACCGTCATCCACCACCCCCGGCGTTCGCGCACCTGACCAGACTGCTTATTCTTTTTGCGAACACTTGTTTTCAGCGTCGCTTCGACGCCGTCTGCTTGCGAAGCCCCCCCAAACAACCGCGCCGCCAGCGACGTGTGCTCCCCTTGCTCAGGCGTCTTGCACACCCCCGCCGCAAACGGGTTCAGGTCGATATACGCCAGCGTCGTCAGCAGCTGCGCTTCGTCGGTCACCCGTTTGCTCTTAAACCGCCCCGCCCACACCGACCCCACCGTGTCGTCCAGCCGATTGATCCGCTGGGTGACTTCCTGCTTCAGCTCTTTCATGAACTGCGAGATCGACATCAGCTTCTCCCGCGCCGCCGCGATTGCGTCTGCGTCGCTGGCCAGCACCGCCAAGTGCTCATCGCCCACCTCCACCGGCTTGAAGTACCCATCCCGCGGCGGATGCAAGGCCAACCACCGCCGCGCCACCTCGCGGGCCGACCACTTGCGGGCAGATTCAGCATCCACCTTCAGCAGCAAATGCACATGGTTGTCCATGATCGAGAACCCCGCCACCCCCACCGCCGTGTGGGTCGCCAGCCGTTCCAACTGTTTCAGCAGCAGTCCCTTACGGTCAGCCCGCGCGTCGGGATCACCCCCGAGCAGATGCAACTGCCGGTTACACCGAGAGATGACGTGATAGCACGTGCACTCAGACAAACAGATCTGACTCGATCGAGGAAGGCTCATAAACAAACCCTAAAC
>JALZVY010000154.1 GCA_023300125.1 Phycisphaera sp. | reverse complement strand
GCCGCCCGCAACCCCGGTCCCGCCGCCCCCACGCGGGGGGCCCCCACCTCATCGTCATCCGCCGGGGCCAAGCTTTCCTCCAGCGCCTCAGCCCGGTCCGCCGCCCGCTGAGCCTTGATCTCCGCGGCGTTGTCCAGGCTGGCCACCAGCCCCAGCGCAAATCCCGTGAACACCCAGCCCGTTCCACCCATGCTCACAAACGGCAGCGCGATGCCCTTGGTCGGCACCACCACCGTCACCACCGCGATGTTGATCACCGCCTGCATGCCGATGGTGAACAGCACCCCCACCCCCACCAACCGGCCAAAAGTGTCCTCGCTGTCGCGCACGATGCCCAGACCAATCCACAGCATCGCGATAAACAAGCCCACCACCAACGCCGCGCCGCCCAGCCCCAATTCCTCGCACAAAATCGGGAAAATAAAGTCCGTCGTGTCTTCAGGGATGTGGTACTTCTGCACGCTGCCCCCCAGCCCGTTGCCCCCCACCCCGCCCTGGGCAAACGCCAGCATCGACTGAATCGGGTGATAGCCCGTGCCCTCGGCGTCGGCCCAAGGGTCCATAAACGCCGTCAGCCGGCGCACGCGGTAGGGCTCTTGCATGATCGCAAACACCAGCCCGCCCACCGCCAAGGGCACCATCATCGCCAGATGCCACAGCTTCGCGCCCCCCGCGATCAGCACCAGCACCGCACCCGCCGCGATCAGCGCCCCCGTGCCCAAATCCTCGATCACCACAACCCCCGCCGCCACCGCCGTCAGCACCAAGCCCGGCAGCAGCCCCCACCAAAAACGCCCCATCACCCCGCGGCGCCGCGTGCAATACCACGCCAAAGCAATGATCAGCGTCCACTTCATCAGCTCGCTGGGCTGAAAGCTCAGCCCCGTGCCCGCCGGGCCCAGCGTCAGCCAGCGGCTCGCCCCGTTGGCCGAGCGCCCCATGCCCGGCACCAGCGTCAACACACACAACCCCAGGGCCAAAAGCATCGCCACCCACACCGGGCTGATCCATGACCGACTGCGAAACAGCCCCATCAAATCCACCCGCGCCCCGGTCAGCATCGCCGCCAACGCCAGCAGCGCACACACCAGGTTCTTGTTCACATACTGCCCCAGCAGCACCCCCGCCGCACTCAAAGCCGACAGATCCTCAGGCATGTAATCCCCCCCCAGCGCCCCCGCCGAGCCGCGGGTCACATCCATGCCCGCCGACTGCACCATGACCACACCGATCCCCAAAAGGGCAACAGCGCATGCAATAAGCAGGTGGGCAGGACGCGGCACCCGCCCGCTATCGGCCAGCGGCCAGCCTCCTCTGGCGTAAAGCCCGCGGCCCGCGTTCAGCCCCCCAAAGCCCGCCCCCCCACCGCGCCCACCACCCCCACTGAATCCCGCTCACTTTGCGCGGCAAACCCCCATCACGGGTTATAATGCCAAGGGTCATCCCTCATCGACTCTTTTTTTCGGCGCCCCGCATGAATACCCCCCTGTCCCGTCGCCCCCGCCGGCGCCCGGCGTTCACCACCCCCTGCACCCTCGGCCTGGCCCTCGCGCTCGCCGCCGCCCTGCCCGCCGCCCACGCCGATCAGCCCGACGCCGCCTTCGACCGCCTGGTCGACACCGCCCGGGCCGCCGCCGCCGCACCCTACACCGGCCCCGCCACAGGTGAACCCCGCGAACCCCTGCCCGCAGGTCTAAGCGAACTCAAATACGACGGCCACCGCGACATCCGCTGCCCGCCCGAGAAATTCCTCTGGTCCGGCACCGACCTGCCCTTCCGCATCCAATTCAAACACCTGGGCTGGCTCTTCCCCGACGCCGTGGCCCTGAACGAAGTCGCCCCCAACGGCGACGACCCAGACGGCAACCCAGACGCCAACCCCGACGGCGCGCCTGACGTCGCCCCCGACAGCGCCCCCCAAACCATCACCCCCCTGCCCTTCGACCCCAGCCACTTCACCTACGGCAAAGTCGCCCGGCAAACCCTCGACCCCGGCCAACTGCCCCACGACCTGGGCTACGCCGGCCTCAGCCTGCACCACGTCGCCGCCCCCCAAGGCACCGGCGCCGCCGCCGGCGAGTTCTACAACGAAGTGCTCAGCATCCAAGGCGGCAGCTACTTCCGCGCCGTAGGCACCGGCCAGCACTGGGGCGCCTCGGTCCGCGCCGCCGCCATCGACACCGCCATCCAAGACCTCCCCGAAGAATTCCCCCGCTGGACCCAGCTCTGGGCCCAGCGCCCCGCACCCGGCGCCACCACCGTCACCCTCTACGGCCTCATGGAAGGCCCCAGCCTCGCCGGCGCCTACCGCCTCAAAGTCACCCCCGGCCCCACCCTCAGCATCGACATCGACGCCCAGCTGTTCATGCGCCACGGCGTCACCAAGCTCGGCCTCGCCCCCATCACCAGCATGTTCCTCTTTGGCGAAGGCCAGCTCGCCCGCTTCGGCGACTACCGCCCCGAAGTCCACGACAGCGACGGACTGGGCATCGTCTACGCCGACGGCCGCCAAACCTGGCGCCCCCTGCACAACCCCTTCGGCGTCTCGGTCACCCGCTTCAACGCCGAAAACCCCCGCGGCTTCGGCCTCTTGCAACGCGACCGCAGCTTCGACAGCTACCAAGACCTCGAAACCGAAATGCAGCTGCGCCCCAGCATCTGGGTCACCCCCAAAGGCGACTGGGGCCAAGGCCACATCGAGCTCGTCGAATTCGGCAGCAAACTCGAAGCCACCGACAACATCGGCGCCTACTGGGTCCCCAGCAACGACCAAGGCTTCAACCAAACCGGCGGCCACTACGCCTACGGCTACACCGTCGAATTCACCCAAGAACCCAGGCCCAACCACCGCATCGGATTCGAACCCCAGCAACACGCCGACGAAGGCCTGGTCGTCACCGCCCCCGCGCCGCTCATCCGCTTCAGCGCCGTCCGCACCGCCCCGGCCCGCGCCCACGGCGACCACGTCGGCGACGACGGCCCCGGCGCACCGGTCCGCTTCATCATCGACACCACCCCCGGCCACACCCTGCCCAGCGGCACCCCCGTCCTCGCCAAAGCCTCTGTGAAAAACGGCCAGCTCATGGCCAAGCCCTTCACCCAATACAACCGATTCGACCACGCCTACCGCGTGTTCTTCGACGTGCTGCCCGACGGCCCCGGCCCACTCGACATCACCCTCACCCTCAAAGGCGAAGACCGCGACGCCCAAACCGGCGAACCCGTCCCCGACCCCACCTTCAACCCCAACGCCCCAGCCCCCCCCCAAGGCGCCGCCGCCGCCCCCCGCCCGGGCATCATCGACGGCCCCGCCCTCAGCGAAACCCTCCAACACCGCTGGGAACGCCCGTGAGCGACCGCACTGATCCCCCCGCGGCCTCTTCGGCGGCCTCTTCGGCGGCCACTCCTGCGGTCTCTTTTGCGCCCCAAGACGACCCACTCGTCGCCTACCTCAGCGCGCTGGGCATCGCCCCGCCCCACGCCGCCCAGCAGCTCGCCCACGCCCTGCGCCACCGCGCCGGCAACGACGACGTCACCACCCCCGACGCCATCGCCGCGCTCGACAGCTTCCTCGACGACACCGCCGCCCGCGTCATCGCCAACCTCACCGACGACGACGCCAGCGCCCTCGCCGACCCCCACGCCAACACCCCACGCTCCAGCCCCGCCGCCGTGCGCTTCAACCTCACCCGCCACATCGCCGCCCTGCTCAGCAGCCACCCCCGCGCCCCGATCGACCCCGACCAAGCCCACGCCCTCACCCACGCCCTGCGCACCCACCACACCACCCACCCCGGCGGCGTCCTGCCCGCCCACCGCCAGCAAGAAATGCCCCGCCAACCCCTGGGCGCCCTGCCCGCCGTGCTCCGCAGCCAGTTCTGGAGCTCCGCCTACCGATTTGGCCCCTTCGGCAACCGCCGCAACTCCGCCGCCGCCGACGAAAGCCCCCGCCCCAACACGCAAGCCCCCAACCTCAACCCCGCCCCGCCCGACAACAAGCCCGAAAGCCCCGCGTGAGCCACACGCCACCCCCCAGCCCCCAGCCCACCGGCAGCCCTGAGCCCGACGCCGCGCCCGGCCCCGACGTGCCCCCCGTCGCCCGCCCGCGCGAGCGCCGCAACAACACCAGCCTCATCAGCCGCCTGGGCATGATCACCGGCACCCTCGCCAGCACCTACCTCGCCGGCTACGCCTTCGCCTGCGTCATCTGGCCCACCCCCGCCTCGATCAACATCGCCACCATCGCGCTGTGGCTCCTCTTCTGCCTGCTCTTCATCTGGGTCGCGCAAGGCTTTTGGACCGCCACCATCGGCGTCCTGCAAACCCTCCGCGACTCACCCACCGCCATCTTCAAGCGCCCCAGCCCCGGCGTGCCCCGCAAGCCCGCCGACCAGCTGCCCCGCGTCGCCGTGCTCATGCCCGTCTACAACGAAGACCCCGCCCGCGTCTTCGCCGGCGTCGAAGCCATGATCCGCTCGGTCAACCGCCCCCGCCGCGGCCCCCACCAACCCGACCGCCCCCAAAGCACCGAGCGCTACGGCAACCGCTTCGACTTCTACATCCTCAGCGACACCACCGACCCCGTCGTCTGGCTGCAAGAAGAAACCCAATACCAATCCCTGCTCCAAGAAATCGACCGCGACCCCGCCCTCCACACCCGCCTCTACTACCGCCGCCGCCACCAAAACACCGCCCGCAAAAGCGGCAACATCGAAGACTTCTGCGAACGCTTCGGCAGCGCCTACACCTTCATGCTCACCCTCGACGCCGACAGCGTCATGGACGGCGAAACCCTCGTCGAAATGCTCCACCGCAGCGCCGCCGACCCCCACATCGGCATCCTCCAAGTCCCCCCCCAACCCGTCAACCGCACCAGCTTCTTCGCCCGCAGCCAACAATTCGCCGCCAGCCTCTACGGCGGCGTCTTCAACAGCGGCTTCAGCGCCTGGACCCACCTCGACGGCAACTACTACGGCCACAACGC
>JALZVY010000153.1 GCA_023300125.1 Phycisphaera sp. | reverse complement strand
AGACGAGGAGGAAGACGAGGAGGAAGACGAGGAGGAAGACGAGGAGGAAGACGAGGAGGAAGACGAGGAGGAAGACGAGGAGGAAGACGAGGAGGAAGAGGAAGAGTGGGAAGAAGCAGAAGAAGATGACGAGGCCTGAGCCGCATCCTCGACTCCGGCACATTAACACCCGTCACGTGAATACGATTTCTGAAAGCACCTCTTCTGGAGGTGTTTTTTTATGCTCTTTTAGCACGCACCACACACGCCCAGACGCACACCCGCCTGGGCCTCAACGCTTCGCGTGGGTGCGCAAAAAAATGCTCTGCCCGCGCCTCGGGCCTTATCTCCCTCGCCATACAGCGGGCCTTACATATGCTTACGCCTCATCGACCGCTTCGCTGGCAGGGTCAGCCTCGCGCTCGCTCACCGAGATGTTCGTCGCCAGGTGATCGCGTAGCCGCTGACCCAGGCTTGCCGACTTCATGCAGCCCACCGTCTTGGCAATGCGCTTCAGTGACGACGCCTTGGGGATGGCCAGGTGGCAGACCGGCTCGCCGGGCTTGACCATCGGCATCGTGGTCATGCCCAGCACGATGCCCGCCGAGGGCGCCGTCAGCACGTCGCGCTCGCGGCCGATCACGCTGGCGTTGGTGGCGATGGGCTGGCCCTGGGCCACGACCTCGCCGGGGCCGACGTGGAAGCGCAGCAGCCCACCGACGTTGGCCCGCACCCACGTGCTCTGGTCGATGCGGGTCTGGTAAGCAGGCTGCTTGATCTCGCCGCGCACCATGCCCAACTCGATCAACACGTTGTTGACCCCGCGCAGCCCGACCTCCAACACGCCGGGCTCGATCTTCAGCGGCTCGCCGGCTTCGAGGATGATGGTGTTGCAGTCGGCTTTCACGGCTTCGCGGCGGAACGAGCCCTCGGGCCCCTTGCCGTTGACCAGTAGCTCGCAGCCGAAGGCCTTGGCGATGCGCCGGACCTCGGGGCGGGTCAGATCACCCCGCACGTTGGGGAAGTTGGTGCGGCCCGTCGCCGCGGTGTGCAGGTCGATGCCGTAGTCGCAGCGCTTCACCAGCGTGTCGAAGATCACCCGGGCCACGCGGCTGGTGAGGCTTCCCGACGACGACCCGGGGAAGCCGCGGTTTAGGTCACGCCGGTCGGGCATATAGCGCAGCTGGTTCTCAAAGCCGAAGATATTGACCACCGGCACCAGAATCAGCGTTCCCGCGTGCAGGTCGACCGGCTCGCCGAACATCAGTTCGTGGATCACGCCGACCCCGTTCAGCTCGTCTCCGTGGATCGCGGCGGAGACGAACACCGCGGGGCCCGGCTTTTTCGCGCGGATCACCTGAACCGGCAGGTGAATCGGGTCTCCCGTGTAGCGCTCGCTGACCTTGAGCTTCAGGTCGGTGGTTTCACCGGCTTTGACCGAAGTGCCGTTGAAAGTCCAAGTGTTTCGGGTGGTTTTGGGCATGGGGTGCTGCGGTGCGGTTTAAAGTTCGATCTTCTTTTTTTTCTTCACCCGCTTCACAGGCTCGGGGGTGATCGTCCGCAGCGTCAGCAGCTTGCCGTAACACAGCAGCACGTCGCCGGGCAGCATCGCCTGGTCCCCGCGTGGGGTGGGGATCACGTTGCCCCCGCGGGTGATGCTCATGACCAGCACTTCGTGCTGGTCGCGCATGTTGCTGCCTTCCACGGTTTGGTTGGCCAAGGGAGAGTCCGGCCCCAGGGTGAATTCAACCACGCCGTAGCCGGACTTGCTGGTCATCTTTTGGCGCAAATCCAGGTCGGGGAACAGCACCTGGTCTTCGATGTGGGCGATCATGGCCCCGGCGATGTCCACTCCGCTGGCGCCCTCGATACCTTCGAGCCCAGGAGATGAATTGACTTCCATGACCTGCGGCCCGTCGATGCCTTCAAGCATGTCCACGCCCGCCACCCGCAGGCCCATGATCTGAGCCGCCTGCACCGCGGTGCGTTCGTACTCAGCGTCCAGGGTCACGGCCTCGGTGCTGCCGCCGCGGTGCACGTTGCTGCGGAACTCGGTGCCCGCTGCCTTGCGCCGCATGGCGGCGACGACTTTTCCGCCCACCACGAAGGCCCGGATGTCTTTGCCCTTGCTTTCGGCCACGAATTTTTGCAGCAGTACGTTCTGCCGCGCACTCTGCAGGGTCTCGATGATCGCCTCGGCGATGTTCACGCTATCGGCCAGGATGACCCCCACGCCCTGGCTGCCTTCGAGCAGCTTGATGATGACCGGGACTCCGCCCAGCGCGTCGATCGCCGGCAGCACGTCTTCTTTGCCGCGCACGAAGGCGGAATCGGGGATGCCGATGTCGTGGCGGCTGAGGATCTGCATGCTGCGCAGCTTGTCACGGCTGACGCTGATCGCGGTGGAGGTGTTGAGGCAGAAGACCCCCATCTGCTCGAACTGCCGCACCACTGCGGTGCCGAACTGCGTGATCGACGCCCCGATGCGGGGAATCACCGCGTCGCAGTCGGCGAACTCTTTGCCGTTATAAGTCAGGTCCGGGTCGCCCTGGGCCACGTACATGCTGAACTTCAACGGGCTGCGCACCGTGAGCGTGTGGCCGCGGGCCTCCGCCGCCTCGCGGAACCGGCGGACGGAATATCCCTTAGGGTTCCGGGAGAGCACCACGATTTTCATGACGGTCTTTCGTTGTGAGAATATGGTCCGGCGAGCACGCCGGAGCGGCGCGCAGCATAACGAGGCCGCGCCCGCGCTACCCCTCGAGGGCATCCTTCTTATTCAATTTACGTTTGGGCCGCCGCTCGCTCAGCAGAAAGCGGCCGCCGCAGTCCACAAGAAAGTCGTCCGCCAACGCCGTGCGGCCCAACAGCATGCGGCAGATCATCCGTTTGCGACACACCAGCGATACCTCGATGGTCTTGTGAACATCTCCCACCACCAGCTCGGCCGCGACAATGAGCCGGTTTTGAGTCTCGCCGTGGCTGGGGCGGATCTTGGTGCGGCGGATGATCGGCGCCTCAATCGTCAGCGTGCGAATGCGGTCGGTCCTTGAAAGCACCAGCTCGAACCGCACCCGGTCGCCGGGAAGTTCTTCGATGTGCTTGGCGTCCAGCGCACTGGACCGAGCGCCCGAATCGGATTTAATGAGTAACCGATCTACGCCCCACGCGGGAAGGCTGACGAACTCTTGGTATCCAATGACGATGGGCATGAGGTAATTCCAAGGGTTCGTCGAGACGTATAACGCAAGCGGGGGTGAACCGCCAAGACGCCTTGGTTCAGTCCGGCAGCAACGCCAATTCGTCTTCCACCGCCGCGATCAGCGGCTCCATGGTGGCGGCACTGAAGTCGAACTTGATGCCGGCGCCTTCGAAAAGCTCAGGCAGCGGCTTGGTCCCGCCCAGGCTCAGACCCGCCCGGTAGCCTTCGAGCGCGGCCTTGGGGTCTTGCTTGTACTTCAGCCACAACTGCAAAGCGCCAAGCTGCGCGATACCGTATTCCACGTAATAAAACGGGATATGGAACAGGTGCAGCTGCGCGTGCCAGCGGGCGGCCTGCACGTCGCCCAGCCCGCTCCAATCGGTCTCGGGGCTGGTGAAGCGACCGCTGATGTCCAGCCAGGCTTTGGTGCGGTCTTCGATGCTGTGACCGGGGTGGGTGTACACCCAGTGCTGGAACATATCGATGGTGGCCATCCACGGGAAGAAACGGATGATGCCTTCGAGCTGCTTGCGCTTGGCCCGGGCAGCTTCTTCGGGCTTGTCGTAGTACACGCCGTAGTGGTCGCAGCCCATGAGCTCCATGCTCATGCTCGCGACCTCGCAAAACTCGATGGGCGCGTGCTGCATGAAAGACAACGGCTCGTTCTTCGCCGCCCACATGAAGTGAAAGGCGTGGCCGCCTTCGTGCAGCAAGGTGTCGACGTCGCGCTGCAGGCCTGCGGCGTTCATAAAGATGAACGGCTGCTGGCTCTCGGTCAGGCTGGCCTGAAAACCGCCGGCACGCTTGCCCTTGCGGCTGTCCAGATCCAAGTTGCGCCCAAAGGTCATCGTCGCAAAGTCGGTCGCCAAGGCCGGGTCGATGCGGCGGAAGATTTCGGTGGCCCGCTCGACCATGCGCTGAGGGTCATCCGGGTTAAACGGCCGCAGCGGCGAGCGGCCCTGGGGATCCACGCTGCCGTCCCACGGACGCAGCGTGTCCACACCCAGCTTCTCGCGACGGGCACGGTCCAGCCCCGCGACGCGGGGCATCACGACGCGCTCGATGGTGTCGGCGAAGTCGGTGCAGTCTTTCGGGGTGTAGTCGAATCGCTGCCAGCTCTTCCAGCTGTAATCCAGATAGTTGGGGCAGTCGGCGTTCTTGGCCACCTGCTCGCGGATCTCGAACATGTTTTGGAAGATCCCGTCGATCGCTGCCCGGTCGTCCAGGCGGCGGGTGGCGCTCAAACGCCACGCTTCTTCGCGCACCGAGCGGTCGGTCTCTTCTTGGTAACGCGCCATCTGCTGCAGGGTCTGCGTCTTGCCATCAAACTCAACCTGCATTTCACCGATCAGCTTGTCGTAGTCGCTGTTGAGTTTGGTGACCTTTGTCCCTAAAGGAACGTTTGCTTCGCGGAACAGTTCGGAGGACGCCTTCCACTCGCGGGTGAGGATGTCGTATCGCTCGGGGTTCAGGCCGCTGAGGCCAGGGGCGGCGAGGTATTTTTCGCGCAGCTGGTTGTAGAGCGGCGACAACTTGGGTGCGATGTTCTCGACGTAGTGCATGTACGCCTTTTCGATGTCGGCATCGTCGGTGTGACAGGCGTAGTCGATGTTGCGCAGCGAGCCGTACTCGCCCACTGCCGCCGAGAGTTCGCTGTAATCCGCCAGCCAGGCCTCCAGCGCGTCGGCGTTATCCAGCTCGCGGGCCAGCAGCGCGTCGTAAAGCGGCTGAAGCTGATCCCACTGGGCGGGGTTGAGATCCGCAGGCACGAAGGTGCGCGCAGGCACCGGCAGATTACGTTCAATGGTCTTGGTCATGAGGCGGAGTATAGGAAGCCGCCGCGGCGGTCACCGCTGAGCCGCGCTTGCGGCCACGCCGCGAACCCGCGTCCAACCAAGCCCACACCCCACGAAAAAGGCCGCCCCCAAACAGGAGCGGCCTTGGGCCAGGGCAAAGATGAACAGCGCTTTAGCGGCGAACCTTCTGCTTCATCCCACGCACCTGCATGGGCAGGCCGTAGAGGTCGATGAAGCCGCGGGCGGCGGTGATGTCATAGCCGTCCATCGCGAAGCTCGCGAGCTTCTCGTCGTAGAGGCTCTGGGGCGAATCGGCTTCCACGGCCATGGCGGTGCCTTTGTACAGCTTCACCTTCACGGTGCCGGTGATCACGCGGTTGGCTTCATCCATGAAACTTTGCAGCGCTTCACGCAGCGGGTGGAACCACTGGCCGTTGTAGGTCAGCTCGGCGTAGCGTGTGGCCAAGCGGATTTTCTCGTGCCACAGGTCGCGTTCAAGGCAAAGCTGCTCAAGGGCTTTGTGGGCTTCATACAAAATCGTGCCACCCGGGGTTTCGTACACGCCGCGGCTTTTCATGCCCACCAGGCGGTTCTCGGTCAGAATCGTGGTGCCCACCGCGTGCTTGCCGCCGATGCTGTTGAGCAGTTCGATCAGCTCGTGGCCACCGCCTTTGAAGCTCTTGCCGTTGACTGACACGGGGTTGCCCTTTTCAAAACCCACGGTGACGTACTCGGCCTTGTTGGGGGCTTTTTCCACCGGCACGTTCATGACCAGGCAGTTCTTCCAGTTGGGTTCCTGCGCGGGGTCTTCGATCTCAGCACCTTCGTGGCTGATGTGCCACAGGTTGCGGTCGCGGCTGTAGATCTTCTTGGTGGTTTGATCGATCGGGATCTTGTGCTTTTTGGCGTAGGTGATCGCGGTTTCGCGGTCGGTCAGGCCGTCGGCGATGAACTGCGGATCCTTCCATGGGCTGATGATCTTCAGCTTCGGGTTCAGGGCCCGGGCGGTAAGCTCAAAGCGCACCTGGTCGTTGCCCTTGCCTGTGGCGCCGTGGCCCACGGCGTCGGCCTTGGTTTGCTTGGCCACCAGCACCTGGTGCTTGGCGATCAGGGGCCGGGCGATCGAGGTGCCCAGCAGGTAGTCGCTTTCGTACACCGCGTGGGCGCGGATCATCGGGAAGCAGTACTGCTCGGCGAACTCTTTACGCAGGTCTTTGACGATGACCTCGTCGGCGCCGCTGGCGTAGGCCTTCTTTTCGATGCCCTCAAGCTCGTCGCCTTGGCCCAGTTCGGCGGCGAAGCACACCAGTTTGACCCCGGGGTAGCGGCCCTTGAGCCAGGGCAGGATCACAGAGGTATCAAGCCCCCCGGAATACGCGAGGACAATTTTTTTGGGATCAGCGGGGGTGGCCATGGGGGGCTCCAATTGAATGGTCGGATTCAAAACACGGAGCGCGAAAGATAGCAGATGCGTTTTGCTTTACCCCTGCCCTCTTCCCCGCTGGGCCGTGTTTCCCGCGAAGGAGGTCGGGCGGCTGGCGTACGCCGGGAGCCGTCAGCGAGACGCCCGGTCACGGATCCGGCTGACGGAGCGGGCCCCTTGAGGCCCTCGGAGGAAGACGGATTCGTGACCGGGTGGCGTAGCAGGCCCCCGCGTACGCCAGCCGCCCGACCTCCGTAGCCAAAGAAAAGGCGACAACACCATCACAGTGTCGCCGCCCGGAGGGAAAAGAGTCGGGTGTGGCCACGCCTGCAAGGGGCGTGGCCAGAAAGCAGGGGTGGCTTGATCAGCCCGCCGCGTTGAAAACGCCCTGAGCCTCTTCGACGGCCTTGGGCATGGCGGCGCAGATTTCGTCGATGGCCGCCTCGTCCAGCCCCACCACCGCCAGAACATCGGCCGCCGGGGGCTGGGTGGGGTCGCACTCGTGGGCGAAGCCCATGTCCAGCTTGGCGACGATGTAGTCGGCCAGGAACACCATGCACACCAGCGGACGCTGCTTCTCGGCGGCGTCCATGGGGTGGTGGTGGAAGCCGGTGACGAACTGGAAGGCCACCGGGAATTTCCACATGCGGCACAACCCGGCCCCGAACTGCTCGTGGGTGGCCCCGATGCAGGCGAACTCGGCGGCCCGCAGGGGCTGGCCGTTTTGCTCGGCTTTCTCGAGGGCGGTGACAAAGTCGGTGCGGCAGGCTTGGATCTCCACCATGATGCCGATGTCGTGAATCAGGCCCGCAAGAAAGGCTTCGTCGGGCAGACCCAGGCCGGATTTCTCGGCCAGCAGCTTGGTGGCGGTAGCGCAGGCAATGGCGTGCTTCCACAGGTCACGGGCGTCGAAGTTCGCGGCGATCTTGCCGCCGCGGAAAAGTTTGGACAGCGAAGCGGCGATGGCGATGTTCTTCACCGCGTTGAGGCCCAGCAGCACCACGGCGCGGTTGATGCTGCCGATCTGCCCGGGCAGGCCGTAGAAGGCGCTGTTGACCACCTTGAGGATGCGAGCACCCAAAGCCGGGTCGCTGCTGATGACCTGGTTGAGATCCTGCGCGGTGGACTCAGGGTCTTCCACCAACTTAATGATCTTCATCGTCACTTCGGGCAGCGTGGCGATGTGCGAGATCTCTTTGACCGCGGTTTCAACGGTCTTTTGGATCTCGGCAGGTCCCGGGGTGGTCGTGCTGGTGGTCATGAAAAAGTCTCTTTTCGGTTTCCGGCCGGGGCTCCCCCCCGATCCGCCGTGGATCGCAAGCGGGGCCACGCTCGACATCGTCGGCCCCAGTGCCCGACTTGATCCCCCACCCCGCCCCCGCGGCATCGGGAGAAGCCCCTATCGATACAACCCGCACAGCCCCCCCATCAAGAGGGCTATCCTCAGGCATCCCATGAGCCGTGTCCCCCCCTTATTTGAGTCCATCCGGGTCATGAACCCGGGCTTCAAGCGCCCTTCGGGCCCCACCCGAGCCGGTCTGCTGGCCGCGTTTATCGCGGGGGTGCTGCCCCTGCTCGCCGCCCTGCTGCTGGCCCTGATCGCCGGCACGTTGGTGTACGTCTTGGCCAACGCCATCACCCGCCTGCTGGCCGCCATAGGCATTCAAATCACGCCCACCCCCGGCTCGCCCCCCCCTGCACCCGCCCCCGAACGCGAAAACGTCCGCGTTCGCTCATAAAAGCACCTTTAAAGCCGCTTTTTTGAGGGAGGGCACCGGCCGGCCTTACTCCGGGCCGGGCAGCGCCGGGTGCAACGGCTCGCGGCCTTCAAGCACCGCCGCCACGTCCCGCACGACCCAACTCATGTTTTGCAGCGCCGTGCCGGTGCGCGAGGCCAGGTGTGGCAGCAAGGTGACGTTGGGCAAGCCGTGCAGGACTGAATCCTTGGCCGGGGGTTCGGGGTCGTGCACGTCGAGCAGGGCCCGCACTCCGGGTTGATCACGGGCCCACTGCACCAGCGCCCCGTGATCCAGCAGCGGGCCGCGGGCGGCGTTGATCAGCAACACCTCGGGCCGCATGTGGGCCAAGGCCGCGGCGTCGACCAGCCCGCGGTTGGTCGGCCGGCCGTCGGTGTGCACCGACAACACATCCGAATCGCGGTACAGCGTGGCGTGGTCCACCAACTCCACGGGGTAGTCCACCGCCGCACGCAACGGGCCGTGGGGCAGCACATCGCAGGCCAGCACCCGCATGCCGATCGCGTGGGCCACCGCGCCCATCCGCTTGCCGATGCGGCCGAAACCCAGCGTGCCAAAGCTCAGCCCGTCGAGCTGGCGGCCGACCTCGGTGCTCCGCATCGCGTGAAAATGCTGGGCATCCGCCCCGGCGGGCAGCGGGGTGCGCGGCCGCACGTGGTCCAGCATCAACCCGGTGACGTACTCGACCACCGCCTGGGTGTTGGCATCGGGCGTGTACACCACACGCACCCCTGCGTCTTGGCAGGCCGGCAGATCGAAGTTGTCCAGCCCCACCCCGGCCCGGCCGACCACTTTCAATCCCGGCCCGGCAGCCAAGAACGCCCCGTTGACCTGCGTGTAGGTGCGCACCACCGCGCCTTGGGCGTCGGCCAGGGCCGCCGCAACGGCCGCCGCATCGGCGTGGTCCACCCACACCACCTCGGCCCGCTGGGCCAGCCACTCGGCGCAGGCCGCGTCCAGACGCTCGGTCACCACCACTTTGGGAAGCGTTTTGCTCATCCCACCGATGGTACCGCCGTTCGCGCCGCGGGCCCGCGCCCGATACACTGGCCCGATGCCCCGGACACGCCCATCCACACCCGCCCCCGCCGCTGCGCCCGCCGACGCCCTCGCCGTGGACGACATCGTGACCGGCGACTGTATCGCCACCATGAACGCCTGGCCCGAAGACAGCGTGGACCTGGTCTTCGCCGACCCGCCGTACAACATCGGCTTCGAATACGACGGGCACTACGTCGACCGCCGGCCCGACGACGAGTACGTGCAGTGGACCAACGACTGGATCAGCGCCGCCACGCGGCTGATGAAACCCAGCGGCAGCCTCTACGTGCTCATCGGCGACGAATACGCCGCCGAAACACGGATGCACCTCAAAACCTTGCAGAAGCAAGGCCAGCTTCTGTTTCGCAACTGGATCGTGTGGCATTACACCTTCGGCCAGCGCTGCAGCACCAAATTCAACCGCAGCCACGCCCACCTGTTTTACTGCGTGGGCAACGCGGCGCTGAACCCCCGCACCGGCAAGCCCCGGTCAAATCTGACCAAAAACACCCCCTTCACGTTTAACTACGACGCGGTGTCGGTCAAGAGCGCGCGACAAACGACCTACAACGACACCCGGGCCAACCCCAAGGGCAAGATGCCCGACGACACCTGGTATCTGCGGCCCGCCGAAGCACTCCAAGACAAAGACGCCATGGGCCACACCCTGTTCGACGACGGCGGCGACGTGTGGAACCCCAGCCGCCTGTGCGGCACCTTCCGCGAGCGCGAGCAGTGGCACCCCTGCCAGCTGCCCGAAGCCTTGCTCGAACGCATCATCAAGTGCAGCAGCAACCCCGACGATCTGGTGTTTGACCCCTTCAGCGGCAGCGGCACCACCCTGGCCGTGGCCAACCGGCTCGACCGCCGCTGGCTGGGCTGCGAGCTGAGCCCCGAATACCGCGAAAAAGCCCTCGAACGCATCCACGCCGACCCCGACGAACGCGCCGCACGCCGCGTGGTCACCAAGGCGGGGAAACAAGCCGGCGCACGCCGCAAAAAGAAAACCACCCCCTCGACCTAATTCGATCGCTGGCCCCACCGAGCTTCTCTGCCATGCCCCGCCCCCGCGCCCTGTACTGCCTCCGCCCCGCTGAACTTCCCCGCATCTACGGCCCCGACCAGCAGGCCGCGCTGGCAAAGCGCTTGGATTTCGTCTCCGAACCGCTCTCTGCCGAGGCGCTCCGCGGCGACCTCTCGGTCTTGGCCGATGTCGACCTGCTCTTCAGCGGCTGGGGAGCCCCGACGCTCGACGCCGAGCTGCTCGACGCAGCGCCCAACCTCAAGACCCTGTTTTACGGCGCAGGATCAATCAAAACAATCATGACCGACGCCGCGTGGGACCGCGGCATCCAGGTCACCACCGCCTACGCCATGAACGCGGTGCCCGTGGCCGAATTCACGTTCTCTCAGATCATCTTCTGCCTGAAGTGGGGCTACCAACACCAGCAAGAGACCAAGCGACGCCGCAGCGGCGGCCGATTGGAAGGCACCCCCGGAGCCTTCGGATCCACGGTGGGCTTGGTGTCCCTGGGCATGATCGGCCGCATGGTGTGCGAACGGCTCAAAGCCCTGGACGTCAACGTGATCGCCTACGACCCGTTCTGCAGCCCCGAAGACGCTGCGGCCCTAGGCGTGCGATTGGTGGAGCTAGACGAGGTGTTCCGAAGCAGCCACGTCGTGTCTCTGCACACCCCGTGGCTTCCCGAAACCGAAAACATGATCACCGGCGAGCTGCTCGCAAGCATGTGCGCCCACAGCAGCTTCATCAACACCAGCCGAGGCGCGGTGGTCGACGAGCCGGCCATGATCAAGGTGCTTCAACAACGCCCGGATCTGGTGGCGGTGCTTGACGTGACCCACCCCGAACCCCCCGTGCCCGACAGCCCGCTGTGGGATCTGGACAACGTGGTGCTGCTGCCCCACATCGCCGGATCGATCGACGGCGAGACCGCACGCCTGGGCCAGTGCATGGTCGACGAGTTGGATCTTTACCTCGCGGGCAAGCCGCTGAGGTGGGAAGTCGACCGCGAACGATTCAAAACGATGGCCTAAAACGTATCGGCCTGGCCTTGAACAGCGTCATCCTCTGACGCGCCTTGTTCTTCAGGCCATTCAAGGCTCACCTTGCCCAGCTTGCCCGCCCGCAGCTCGCGGATCAACAGCTCGCACGCGCGGTTGAAGTCGATCTCACCACCCGAAACGATGCAGCCGCGCTTCGCCCCGATCGCCTCGATCAGCGCCGTGGGCTCGCCGGGCAATTCCTTGAGCTTGTAGCGCTCGCGCAGCCGGCCGGCATAACGGTCCAGCAGAAAACGCGCGGCGAACATCGCCAGGTCGTCGTAGTCCACCGCCGTGTCTTTGATGCCCCCGGTGACCGCCACGCGGTAGCCCGCCAACGGATCGTCAAACTTCGGCCACAAAATCCCCGGCGTGTCCCAAAGCACCAAGCCGTTTTTCAAATCAATCTCGCGGGCCTGCTTCGTAAAGCCCGGCTCGTCGCCCACGCCCAGAATTTTCTTGCCCCGCAGCCCGTTGAGCAGCGTGCTCTTGCCCACGTTGGGGATGCCCACCACCACCGCCCGGACTTTGCCGCCGGTCTTTTCCAAGATCTTCTTGGGCGCGCAGCGCTTAATGAGCTTGGGCAAGCTCTTAATGTCTCGCGGCTCACCCAAATTCACCGCCAACGTCTTCACCCCACGGGTGTCACGCAAGTGGTTGCGCCAGGCCGCGGTCGCCCCCGGGTCCGCCAAGTCGACCTTGGTCAGCAGCGTCACACACGGCACGTCGCCGTTGAGCCCGTTAGGCCCCTTGCCCACCACATCGCGGCGAAGCTCGTCCAGCAGCGGGTTGCTGCTCGAACCAGGAATGCGGGCGTCCAGCAGCTCGACCACCACATCGCACTGGGGCATCAGCTGCTCCAGCGCCTTGCGCGTGCTGTTCATGTGGCCAGGGAACCAGTGGATCGACATACGAGCCTGCGCTTAAAAGGAAGTCAAAACCAAAACCATCGGGCCGCCATCCTACGGACTGCGGCCCCAAGCCCCGAAAAATATCCCACCCCCCCCCACGCCGCACGCTCAAACCCCGAAATAGTCGTTTAAAAACGCCTTACGCTCCGCGCTGGATTCCAGCTTCGCAAAGTTCACCAGCGCCAAAAGCTTCTCCTGACCGCGGCGCAGCTTCTGGGCCAACCGGTCGGGGTCCAGCAACGCCTGGGGCAGCTCGCCCACCAGCTCCAAACGCGGGTGGTCCTCTTCACGCCACGCCGAATCGGGCGACAGCACCCCGTAGCGCTCCAGCATCGCCAGGGCCGTGTCCAGCCGGCGGTCGTGCTTCCACTGGCGGTGCAGCAGCTTCTTACGCAGATACTCCAGGCCCTGGGCGTGGATCTCTTCGTGGTCCGACTCAATCAGGTTCTTCACCCGCACGTAAAAATCCGCATCGGGGTTGGCCCAGCGCAAAAACTCCATCTGCGTGGCCAGGTCGCGCTGGTCGTACAGCAGCGTGCAGGTGCTGGGCTGGCCGTCGCGGCCGGCGCGGCCGATCTCTTGGTAGTAGCTCTCCAGGCTACCGGGCAGCTCGGCGTGGATCACCGCGCGGATGTCCGGTTTGTCGATGCCCATGCCAAAGGCGTTGGTGGCCAGCACCACCGGCACCTGGGCAGACATGCCTTCTTCTAAGAACGCCTCTTGCACGTCGCGGCGCTGGCGGCGGTCCAGGTCGCCGTGATAATTCAAATGCGGGAAGCCCGCGTCGCGCAGCGGCTCACTAAAGGCCCGTAGGGTCTTGATCAGCGTGAAGTACACGATGCTTCCGGGCTGGGCCAACTGCTGCACCGCCGCCAGCTTGGCGTCCATGTCGTAGGGCTCTTGCACCTCCAAGGTCAGATTCGGCCGATCGATCCCCTCATGAAACGTCTGGATCTCACCGGGCTGCAAACCAAGCTGGGTGATGATGTCCGCCTGCACCTCGGTGGTGGCCGTCGCGGTCAACGCGATCGTGGTGGGCTGGCCCAGCCGCTCGCGGATCTCGGCCAAGCGCGAGTAGTCCGGTCGAAAATCGTGGCCCCACTGGCTCACACAATGGGCTTCATCAACCGCCAACAACCCCACCCCCACCGCCTCCACAGCCTGGCAAAACTCGGCCTTGCGGAAACGCTCGGGCGTGACGTAAACCACCTTGAAATCGCCGCGGGCCAGGCCCGTATAACGGTCCGCGCGTTCAGCCCGGCTTAACGACGAATTGATGAACGTGGCCGCCACCCCCCGGCGAGTCAGCGCATCCACCTGGTCTTTCATCAACGCGATCAACGGCGACAGCACCAGCGTAAGCCCCACCCCACACAAAGCCGGCACCTGATAGCACAGGCTTTTGCCGCTGCCCGTGGGCGCCAACACCAAGGCGTGGCCGCCACCCAGCACGCGGTCGATCACCTGGGCCTGCCGCCCGCGGAAGGCGGCATGGCCGAAAGTCTGGCTTAAAACACGTTGCGGATCAGTCATCGGAAAGATTAAACCGCCAAGACCCCAAGAACGCCAAAAACGCCAAGCAAGGCGATTGGCAACCCCAGCCCCTGCACGCAGCCAAGCAACCCAAAAGCAAAAGCCTCCGGCCTTTGAACCAGACGCAGGCCCCGGCGATCAGGGGGCCTCCGCACCTTCGGCTTTCATCTCACTGGTTTCAGGCAGACCACGCCCCGCGGCCCAAAAAATCCCACCCAGCACATGCTGACGGAATGCCGGCTCAGAAAACGCCGCCTTGGTATGCCCCCCGCCGGTGTACCACGCCCGGCCGCCATCGAACGCGTGGTACCAGGCAATGGGGTGAAAATCGCCCATCGCGCTCTTTTTCTTGGCGTTGTAAGACGTCTCGTCGAGGGTCAGCAGCACGTTGACCTCGTCGTTGTACTTCTTGAAGTCGTACCACTCGTCGGTGCGATTGAAGCTTGGCGGCAAGTGCTGGGTCGAGGGGTGGTCTCCGTCGACCACGTCGTGGCGGGCGGGCTGCACCTTCGGGTGACCCGCGAAGTAGGCCCCGACCAATTGGTTGTACCAAGGCCAGTCGTATTCGGTGTCCGTCGCCGCGTGCACGCCCGCAAAGCCCCCGCCGGCCTGAATAAAGCGCTCAAAAACGTCTTCCTGCATTTCATCCAGCACGTCGCCGGTGGTGTTGTGAAAAACCACCACCGCGAAGCGCTTGAGGTTGTCGTCGGTAAAGGCTTTGGCGTCTTCGGTGACTTCGACACTGAAGCCGTGGGCCTGCCCCAACTCCACCAGCATGGTGTTACCCGCGGGGATCGACTTGTGGCGGTACTTCGCGGTTTTGCTGAACACCAGCACCGAAAAGGGGCCTTTGTCCAAATCCTGAGCTTCAAACGAGGCTGGCTTAGGGGCCGCATCGGCTTGCGGGGCGGGTTGGGCATCGGCGCATCCCGCGACCACACCGAGGCTCAGGCCGAAGCCAAGACCGAAAAACGCGACCAACAAGGGCTTAAACATGATTTTGAATCCGTGGATGAGAGCGTCGGGGGTAAGTCGCGGATTGTACGCCCCGCGACGGCGTGGCCAAACAAAAGTCATTCAAGCCCCAACGTACAATCGGCCTCATGGTCAAGAAATCCAAAGCCCCGCGATTCGTCCACCTGCACCTGCACAGCCAGTACAGCCTGCTGGACGGCGGCAACCGCCTGGACCGGCTGGTGAAGCGCGTGAAAGAACTGGGCATGGACGCGGTGGCGGTGACCGACCACGGGAACCTGCACAACTGCGCCGAGTTCTACAAACTGGCCAAGAGCGAAGGCATCAAGCCCATCTTGGGCATCGAGGCCTACGTCGCCCCGGACGTCGACGGCCGCCCCAGCGACCGCACCTACAAGGAATACACCGGGGTCAGCGACGGGGGCTTCCACCTGGTGCTGCTGGCGGAAAACCAGACCGGCTGGAAAAACCTGATCAAGCTGTCGTCCGACGCCTACCTCAAAGGCTTCTACTTCAAACCGCGGATGGACAAAGGCACGCTGGAGCAGTGGTCAGACGGGCTGATCGCCATCAACGGGCACCTGGGCTCCTCGATCGCCTTTCACCTCAAGAAGTATCACGAAAGCCGCGACGAGGCCCACTACGAGCGGGCCAAAGCCGAGGCCCAGTGGCACGCCAAGGTCTTCCCTCCTGGGCCCGACGGCGAGCCACGCTTCTACCTCGAGCTTCAGCACCACGCCGAAAATCTGCAGGTCGAACTCAACGAGCACACCATCCGCTTGGCCCGCGAGTTGGACCTGCCCTTGGTGTGCGACAACGACGCGCACTTCCTCACCGCCGACGACTGGGACGCGCACGACACGCTGTGCTGCATCTCGATGGGCAAGATCAAAACCGACGAAAGCCGGCTGCACTACCCGCGCGACCTGTACGTGAAATCCGCCGACGAGATGTGGGCCCACTTCGGCGACAAGTGCCCCGAAGCCATCGAAAACACCGCCAAAATTGCAGACCGCTGCAACGTCGAGATCGATTTTTCGGCCAACCACGCCCCGGTGGTGCGCATCGAAACCGACCTGCCGGGCCTTCCCAGCGACGCCGAGGGCGCCAAAAAAGTCATCGCCGACTTCACCGCCGGCTGCGACCACCCCGAAGGCAGCACCGCGTGGATCCGCACGTTCTGCAACACCCTGCGGGTGTTTCCATTTGACAGCGAAAAAGACACCGACAGCGAAGACGACCTCAAAGAGCAGTGCGACGGCGCCCTGCGCTTGCTGACCGAGGCGGGCGCGATCTGGCGCTACGGCCCCGACGGCGAGACCGAGGCGATCCGCAAGCGCATCGAGCGCGAGCTCAAGGTGCTCAAAGACAAGCTGATCAGCGCCTACTTCATCATCGTGTGGGACTTCACCAACGAAGCCCGCGACCGCGAGATCCCGGTGCTGGCCCGTGGATCGGGCGTGGGCACCATGACCGGCTTCTGCCTGGGCTTGAGCAACGCCTGCCCGGTGCACTACGGGCTGCTGTTCGAACGCTTCACCGACCCGGACCGCACCGAATACCCCGATATCGATATCGATATGTGCCAAGACGGCCGGGGCGACCTGATCAAGTTCGTGCGCGAAAAATACGGCCACGTCGCCCAGATCATCACCTTCGGCACCCTCAAAGCCCGCGCCGCGATCCGCGACGTGGGCCGCGTGCACGACGTGTCTTTGGCCGACGTGGACAAGCTCTGCAAGCTGATCGGCGACGGTCTCTCGACCACGCTCACCAGCGCATGGGATGAAAACAGCGAGCTGCGCGAATTGTGCGGCAGCCAGCCCCAGCTGCAATCCACCTACGACACCGCCCGGCGCCTCGAAGGCCTGGCCCGCCACGCGGGCGTTCACGCGGCGGGCGTGATCGTGGCCACCCAGCCGCTGGACAACATCGTGCCGCTGTACCGCGCGGTGAGTAGCAGCGGCGGCAAAAAAGAAGAAATCACCGTCACCCAGTGGGACGGGCCAACGTGCGAAAAAGTCGGCCTGCTGAAGATGGACTTCCTGGGCCTGCGCACGCTCTCGATCATCGAGCGCGGCAAGCTGCTGACCCAGCAAAGCCTCGACGCAGAAACCATCGCCGCCACCGTTGCGGAAGAAGGCAAAGAACCGCCCGCAGACCCACTGGATCTCGAACGCCTGACCTACGACGACCCGCGGGTGCTGGAGCTGTTCTCCCGCGGCGAAACCGCGGGCGTGTTTCAGTTTGAATCGGGCGGCATGCGCAACCTGCTCATGGCCATGAAGCCCGACCGGCTGGAAGACCTCATCGCGGCCAACGCGTTGTACCGGCCCGGGCCCATGGAGCTGATCCCCAACTACAACGCACGCAAGCACGGCACCGAGGCCACGCCCAAGGTGCACGAGATCGTGGACCGGCTCACCGCCGAGACCTACGGCATCATGGTCTACCAAGAGCAGATCATGCAGGTGCTCAACGAGCTGGGCGGCATCCAGCTCCGCGAGGCGTACTCGATCATCAAGGCGATCAGCAAGAAGAAAGAAAAAACCATCAACGCCGCGCGGGCGGACTTCGTCAAAGGCGCCGACAGCCGCGGGGTGGATGAAAAGAAATCCGGCGAGCTCTTCGATCTGATCCTGAAATTCGCGGGCTACGGCTTCAACAAGAGCCACTCGACGGGCTACGCGATCGTCGCCTACCAAACGGCCTACCTCAAGACCCACTTCCCCATCCAGTACATGGCTGGCGTGCTGACCTACGAGTCGGTGAACACCGACAAGGTGGTGGAGTACATCGACGCCTGCAAGCAGCTGCGGCTGCCCGGCGGGGGACGCGGCGTCGAGGTCAAGCCCCCGGACATCAACCTCTCGGACGTGGCCTTCACCGTGGTCTACGGACCCGACGAAAAACACACCCCCGACACAGGGCACATCCGCTTCGGGCTCTCGGCCATCAAGGGCGTGGGCGAAAAAGCGATGAAGAGCGTGATCGGCGACCGCACCAAGAACGGTCCGTTCAAAGGCCTGCACGACTTCTGCGAGCGCGTGGACCTGCGGGCCTGCAACAAGAGCACCCTGGAAGCCCTCATCAAGGCCGGGGCTTTCGACGGGATGTATTCACTTGAACAACGCGCCGCCCTGCTGGCCGCCCTGGAAGGCGCGATGAAGGGCGGCCAGCGGGCCGCGGCCGACAAGGCCTCGGGGCAAATGGGCATGTTCGGCATGGGCCTGGCCGCGGACGACGGGCCCGCCGAAGAAGCGGCGTCGGCTGAACCCGAACTGCCTTCCACCACGCCGTGGACCAAAAAACAAACGCTGGATTTCGAGAAAGCGGTGATGGGGTTGTATGCCAGCAGCCACCCCCTGCAAGACCACGCCCGAGAGCTTGAGAACTTCAGCCAGAGCAACATCGAAGACGTGTACGGCCTGCCCGCGGGCCAAGAGCTGGTGGTCGGGGGCATGCTCAGCCGCGTGCGGCCCACGCTGGTGAAAAACGGCCGCTCGGCGGGCAGCAAGATGGCGATGCTGACCCTGGAAGACGCCAGCGGCAACAAGGTCGACGCGGTGTGCTTCGCCGACACCTACGCCACCAACGCGAATTTCCTAGAAACCGACGCGGTGGTCTTTCTCAAAGGCAAGGTGGACCGGCGCCGCGAAGAACCCAACATCATCGTGGACCGGGTGATCCCCGTGACCCAGGCCCGCGCGGCGCTCACCCGCACGGTGCGGATCATCGTGGAAGACCAAGCAGACGCCGACTTCAACGGCCAAAGCAACGTGCAGCTGAACCAGCTGCGCGAAGTGCTGCGCCAAGCCGGCCAACGCGGCCGGGCCTCGGGCGCGGCATCCGCCGAGGTGCTGCTGGATCTGCGGCAACAAAACACCGCGGTGGAGCTGCGGCTCAACGGCCTGCACGTGGCCGCCGACGAACTCATGATCGAAGGCGTGCAGACCGTGATGGGCAACCTGGCAGGCCGCAGCGCCCGCTGCGAGCTGCACGGGGCGCCGAAGATCAACCGCAAAAAATCCGTCGAAAAATTCGGCGAAGCCAAACGCGAGGGCGAGTTGGTCTTCGCCATGCACGACGACGGCGGCGCCAGCCTGGCACGCCTGGACAACTAGCGTTGACCAGACGGGCTTTCCAAAGAAGCCCCATGCTGCGCCGCATCATTCCAGCACGCGACAGGCGCGTCTCAAGCCCGTGCTTAGGCGTCGTGTTCTTTCACGACGGTCTTGAGATCGGTGTCGTACTGGTAGACCTTCGTGTCGTCGGTCTCTTGCTTGCGGCCCATGCTGTGGCTGCCGTCGCAGTACGGGGCGTTCTGCGAGAGGCCGCAGGCGCAGATGTACACCGCTTTTTCTTGTGGATCGACTTTGATCGGGCCGGTGGCAGAGTTGGGGATCAGTCGGGCCATGTCGTCATTCTCGGTGGGGATGCGAAGGGGTATGCGGGAGGGTCAACCCGCAGTTTAGAGCAGTTGGCCTGGGCCGATCAGCCCTGGACGGGTGGACGGGCGTCACTCAGCGGCGACTCGCCTTCGCTTTTGGCCACCACCACCGCGCCCACGCTGTCGCTAAACACATTGACGGCGGTGCGGCACATGTCCAGGGGCCGATCAAAGACCAGCAGCAGGCCCATGCCCGAGACCAGCAGAACCCCGTCGGGCAGGCTGCCGGCGGGAAGGTTGTTTTGCACCGCTTCAAGAATGACCACGATGGCCACCAGGCTGGCGCTGGGCACCCCCGCAACGCCGATGCTGGTGAGCAGCGCAGTGACCACGACCAAGAACTGCTGGGCGAGGGTGAGCTCGACGCCGAAGCACTGGCAGATGAACACCGCGGCCACGCATTCGTAGAGCGCGGTGCCGTCCATGTTGACCGTCGCGCCCAGCGGCAGCACGAAGCCGGTGGTTTTTTTGCTGACCCCGGCGCGGTCTTGCACGCATTCCATGGTGACCGGCAGCGTGCTGCTGCTGCTGGCGGTGCTGAAGGCGGTGGCCAGGGCCGGGGCCATGGCGCGGTAGTGCCCAATCGGGTTGACCCGGGCCACAAAAAGCAGGATCAGCGGCATGGTGACCAAGAAATGCACCCCCAGGGCCACCACGGCCACCAGCGCGAACTTGCCGATGCCCGTGGCGAAGGCGCCAAAGCGTGCGTCTGGGGCCAGCGTGGCGTATTGCTGGGCCACGGTTGCCGCGATCAGGCCCATGATGCCGATCGGCGCGAGCTTGAGCACGCACTCGGTGATGCTCAGGGTGATGTCGTAGACCGCCTGCACCAGAGAAATCAGCCGCCGCCCGCCGTCGGTGTCCAGGCGCACCAAGAAATAGCCCACCGCCAAAGCCACCACGATCAGCCCCAACAGTTGCCCGTTGTCCGACGCGGCGGACAGCACGTTGGCCGGCACCATGGCCCGAAACACGTTCAGAAAGCTGCTGACGCTCTTGCCCTGGGTTTTCTCGGCGACCATGGCCTGGTCGGATTCAAAGGCCGAGAGGTCTTGGTCCACCAGCAGGCCAGCCCCCCCCGCCCCGACGCCGGGCGCGACGGCGTTAATCAGCACCAGCCCGATCAAGATCGCGCACAGCGAGGTGCCCGCGTAGTACAGCAGTGTTTTGCCCCCCAGCCGGCCAAGGCCCGCGCCGCGGCCCAGGTTGACCACCGCCAACACGATGCTGGTGGTCACCAGCGGCACGATGATGAGCTTGAGCCCCTGAAGAAACAGATCGCCCAGAAGATCCAACACCATAAACAGCCCAGCCGAGGTCACCCGCGCCGCCGCTGATCCCCCCGCAGGGTCCGCCGCCGCGGACCGCAGGCCCCAGGCCCCCAGCAGGTACCCGACCACTGCGCCCAGCAGCAGCCCGGCCATGATCTGCAGATGCAGGGGCACCCGCGGACGCCCCGACGGAGCATCTGCGGAAACACCTGATGCCGTGTCGGGGGGCGGGGTCTGCTTCATAAAAAGGATGCTCCAGATGAAAACACGTGCTGAACCGCGCATGGGAACGCGCCTGTGCGGCTCATTGTTTATACCCGCAGGGCCACCCACAGGGGGGCTCTAGGCGCCGCCCGGCGTGGCGGTATAGTGGACCCTTCAGGGTCGGAAATTGTGTATTTCACCACCCTCCCGTTTCTTGTCTGCCGCATGTCGTACGATCCAGGTTTGCACCTTTGAGACGAAGCCGTCAACCCATTGTGATCGCGTCGCGCAAGAGCCGGCTGGCACGCATCCAAGCCGAGCGTGTCGCTGCGGCGCTGCGGAAGCTGCACCCCAACATTGAGGTGCTGCACCACTGGGTGCAGAGCGAAGGCGACCAACGCAGCGCCGGCCTGCTGGCCGATGTGGGCGGCAAGGGGCTGTTCACCAACGCCGTGGACCACGCGGTGCTCAGCGGCCAGGCCGACGTGGCGGTGCACTCACTGAAAGACCTGCCGGTCAGCCGCGACGAGGCGGTGCCGGGCATGCAGCTCGCCGCGGTGCCCAAGCGGGCCCCGGCCCACGACTGCTTGATTAGCCGCGAGCGTTACGCGCGGCTCAAAGACTTGCCCGCCGGGGCGCTTTTGGGAACGTCCAGCCCACGCCGCGCAGCCCAGGTTCAGCGTCAACGCCCCGACGTGCGGGTGGCGGTGCTGCGTGGCAATGTCGACACCCGCCTGAACCGCGTGATGGCCGCGAGTGCCGAATCCGGCGGCCAGGTGTTTGACGCCACGATCTTGGCCGCCGCGGGGCTGCACCGCCTGGGCCTGGCCGAGCACGCCGAACGCCCCCTGAGCGCAGAAACCGTGCTGCCCGCCGCGGGCCAAGGCGCCCTGGCCCTGTGCTGCCGCGCCGTGGACCACGTGACCCTGCAGCGCTGCCTGCCGCTGAACTCCTCGCGTGCGTCCACCGCGGTGCACGCCGAACGCGAAGCGGTCGCCCGGCTTGGGGCCGACTGCTACTCGCCCATCGCGGTGCTGGCCGAGCAGCTGCCCGCCTCCGAGACCGTGGCCCGGCGCAATGCCGACGCCCACTGGTTCCGCCTGCGGGTCCGTGTCCTGTCCGCCGACGGCCAAACCAGCCTTGAAGCCGACGAACGCTGCAAAACCGGCGATCTGCGGCGGCTGGTGAAATCGGTCACCCAAGACCTTCTCAACCGCGGAGCGGCCGAGTTGCTGGCCGAGGCCTCGACCACGCCGATCCCCGATATCGCCGCTGAGCCCCCCTCGACCGGGGGCAAACCTGCAGCGGCGTCCCCCTCACGGGGCCCAGGCCCTCGCCCCGCGGCACAGGCCAACCCCCCGCTGCGGGGCTAAAGCCGGCCCGGGCCTGCGAAACGCTATACTCCGCGATCCGCCTGACCCGTCCCTCACCCAAGGGGCCGAGGGCGGTGTACGCCCGTGCCTATGGCACTTTTTGACCCCCAACCGCTCTCGGAGCCTCCCTGTGCCCTCACGCAAGCCGTCCATCGGTGGTAACTGGAAGATGAACCTCGACACCGCGGGGGTCAAAGAACTGACCGCGGACTTGGTGAACGCCGTGGACGCCGCCACCACCGAAGCGGTGGATGTGACGGTCTTCCCTCCGTTTCCTTATCTGGCGCCCGTGGCCGGGGCCCTGTGCGACGCGGGTTCACAGATCCGCGTGGGCGCCCAGGACGCTTGGGCCGGGCCCAACGGCGCATTCACCGGGGAGGTGTCGCTGGCGATGCTCAAAGACGTGGGCGTGAACACCTTGCTGGTGGGCCACAGCGAACGCCGCCACGTGGTGGGCGAAGGGGACACGCTGGTCAACGCCAAGCTCCTGGCCGCGCTCGACGCGGGCTTTGAAGTGGTGCTGGCCATCGGCGAAACCCTGGAGCAGCGCGAAGCGGGCCAAACCGACGCCATCAACTGGGGCCAGATGGGCTACGGCCTGGCGGGCGTCAGCGCTCAGCAAATGGCCAAGGTCACCATCGCCTACGAACCCGTCTGGGCCATCGGCACCGGCAAAACCGCCACCCCCGAAGACGCTCAAAAAGCCCACGCCGCCATCCGTGCGTTTCTGCGAACAGGCCTGTTCAACGACGCGGTCGCCGACGCGGTCCGCATCCAATACGGCGGCTCGATGAAGCCCGGCAACGCCAAGGACCTGGTGGGCCAGCCCGACATCGACGGCGGCCTGATCGGCGGCGCCGCCCTCAAGGCCGACGACTTCGCCGCCATCATCGCCGCGGCCCGCGCCACGGCCTGACCCTGCTTCCCTGCGACACGCGCCTCACGCACGTCCGCAACGCCTTTCCCAAGGCCCAACCTCCAACGCTGTGCCCCTGGGCCACAAAGAAGATCCGCCATGCTCGCAACCCCCCTACAACTCGCCCCGCTGCTCGCTCAGATCACCTGGTCGATCCGTCTCATGGCGATCGCCTTCGTGGCCATCAGCGTGTTCATGATGTTGGTGATCCTGATCCAGAAGCCCAAGGGCGGCGGCCTCAGCGGCGCCTTTGGCGGCGCGGGCGGCAGCGACACATCCTTTGTCGGAGCCAAGGTCGGCGACTTTCTCACCATCCTCACGGTGTGCTGCTTCTTGGCCTTCCTGCTGCTGGGCATGGGCCTGACCTGGGCGATCAACCCCACCGAGAACAGCGCCGCAGCCGAAGAACAGACCACCAGCACCGGCATGGGCGCTCCCGAGACCACAGAAGAGCAAACGCCTCTCGCGGATCTCGAAGCCGAACTCGACGCCGAGGCTCAATCTGAGGCCCCGTCTGAGGCCCCGTCTGACGCCCCCGAGGCCGACACGGACGCCGCCGACACGACCGACGCCCCCGCGGAATAATCCGCGAAGCGTCACGCCCCCTTCTTCTTCTGCAAGCTCCTGCAAGGCTCCGGCATGATCCGCTCGATGACCGGCTTTGGAAGCGCCACCACCCAGGCCGGCGGGGTGGAGTTCACGGTCGAACTGCGCAGCCTCAACAACCGCTACTTCAAAGCCTCGGTGCGGCTTCCCGACGAGCTCGGAGGCCTAGAGGCCTCGCTCGAATCGGCGCTACGCAAACGCGTGAGCCGCGGCAGCTTCACCCTCAACATCCGCGCGCGGGTCACCGCCGAGGCCGCCACCAACGTCATCAACGACACGGTGCTGCTCAGCTACGTGGAGCACCTCGAAACCGTCCGCACCAAAGTCAAAGACCAGGCGGTTCAGATCGACCTGACCCAGCTGCTGGGTCTGCCCGGTGTGCTCCAGCCCGCCACCGACAACCGCACGCTCATGGAATCTGGCCGCCAAGCGGTGCCCAAACTCCTGGACGAAGCGCTCGACCACCTCATCGCGATGCGCACCGTCGAGGGCCAGGCCGTTGCCGCCGACCTGCTGGGCCAACGCGACCACATCCGCGAGCAGATGACGATCATCGCCCAGCGCGCCCCGTTGGTGGTCAACGAGTACCACGAGAAACTCGCGGCCCGCGTCAGCGAGCTCATGGCCAAAGCCAAACTCAAGGTCGACGAAAACGACCTCATCCGAGAGGTCGCGGTCTTCGCCGACCGGGCAGACATCAGCGAAGAGCTCTCGCGGATGAACGGCCACCTGGACCAGCTGGGCGAGCTCATCGACGCGGGCAGCGCCCAAGAGCCCGCGGGCCGCACCCTGGACTTCATCAGCCAAGAAATGCTGCGCGAGGCCAACACCATCGGCAGCAAATCCAACGACACCGCGATCAGCCGCGCCGTGGTCGAGGTCAAAAGCCGGATCGACCGCATCAAAGAGCAAGTCCAAAACGTGGCGTGAACAGGCCTGCCGGGGGTATGCTTCGGCGTCCGCATCGCCGCACGCTTTTTTGCCCATGGCCACGCCTCCCCTCCATTCTGAGTCCGCACCCGGGCCCAGCCCCGAACTGCCCCCCGCAGAGCGTCCCCGCCCCGGCGACTCGCTCGCCGGAGGGTCCATGCTCGGCGGGTCGATGGCCAGCGGCAGCCTCGCGGGCTCACACCCCGTCGACGGACGCCAAGCATTCAGCCCCGAAGAGCTGGCGGTGGTGTTGTCACGCTACGACCTGGGCTGGCTCGACGCCGCCCAAGCCTACCCCCACGGATCGCGCAAATCCCCCAAGCTGCTGCTGCGTCGCCACGTCAACGCAGAACAGCGAGCAGGGCAAGCCGACGAAGACCCCGACGACGCGCTGGAACTCGAAGCCACAGGCCCAGACACCGCCCTCAACGCGCCGCCGGATCCCTCGCTCACGGCCGCGGCCCCTGCGGCCCGCGAGCAGATCTGGCTGCTCAAGCGGCGGGCCCGCGGGCGTGGTGGCGACACCCGCATCGACTTCTGCCACGCCGTGCAGCGGCACCTGGCGGCCCACCGCTTCCCCATCGCGCCGCTTGTGCCCAACCGCCAAGGGCACACCGCCTGTGCCGTGGGCAAACACCGCTACGAACTCTTCGAGTTCATCAACGGGAAAACCTACGACCAGTCGTTGGAATCCACCGGTCAAGCCGGGAGGATCTTGGCGGTCTTCCACCAGCTCATGCGGCACTACGACTACGCCGCCGATTTTGATCCGCCCACCCACGGCTACCACCGCGCCAATGCCGCGGTCCGGGCCTTCAACGCCCTGCCCACCACCGTGCTCCACACCGACCCCAGCGTCGATCGCGTCGCGCTGGGCACCCGCAGCCAGTTCTTACGCGAGGCCATGAACCGCGCCGCCGACGTCGCTGACGCCGCGGGCCTGCCCAACTGGCCCACCCAGGTCGTCCACGCCGACTGGCACCCGGGCAACCTCATCTTCCTGGGCCAGCAAGTCGCCGCGGTCATCGACTTTGACGCCGCCCGCGTGCAGCCGCGCATCATGGACGTGGCCAACGGCGCCCTGCAGTTCTCGATCACCGGCGGAAGCGAAGACCTCAGCACCTGGCCCGCCAACCTCGACGAAGGACGCTTCAAACGCTTTCTCCGCGGCTACGACGTGGTGCCCGGTGCCGTGCTCAGCCGGGCCGAACTCAGGGTTCTGCCGCACCTCATGATCGAAGCGCTGATCGCCGAGTGCGTCATCCCCATCGCCGCCACCGGACGCTTTGCCCGCACGCCGGGCGCGATCTTCCTTGAAATGATCGAACGCAAGGTCCGCTGGCTGCACGACCACGCCGACGCGCTGTTCCGGGCGGTGGACGCATGAGCCTGCCCCGCGCCGCCGCACTCGGCTGCGTGCTGGTCTTGGCCGGCCTGCACGTGCCCCACAGCAAAGGACAAGCCGGGCCACCCGCACCCGGCGCCACACCCGCGCCCGCACCCGCCGCAAAGCCCGCCCTCCCGCTAGCCGACCTTGTCGCCCAACTCAGCGACCCGGACTACGCCCAGCGTGCCGCAGCCACCGACACCCTGCTGCTGCACCCCAGCCTCGACCTGGACCAGCTCGCCCACGTCGCGGGGCAAGACCTCGCCCCCGAGACCCGCCAACGCCTGATCTATATCGCACGCCACCACACCGTGCGCGCACTGCGTGACACCCACTTCCCCGCCGAGGGCTCGGGCTCCATCGGCATCTTGCAATCCGTCTTGGCCGACCCACTACCCCCCGCCCCCGCACGGCCGGGCGCCCGAGCCACGTCGCCCACGCGTGTGGGACCGACCTACGCCCTGGTCACCGGCATTCTTCCGGGTTTTCCCGCATGCGGCACCCTCCGACCGCTCGACCGCATCGTTGCCTTCGACGGCAACGACTTGGACGGCCCCGCCGTTGCCAACGCCTTTCAAAGCCTGATCGAGCCCTACGCGGCCCAAGACACCATCACCCTCACGGTGATCCGCGACGGCGCCACACTCAACCTCTCACTAACCCTCGCAAACCGCGCCGCCCTCTCAGGCATTTATGCCCCCCCCAACCACACGCTCACCCCCCGCTTTGCGGAACAATGGCAGGTGCAGCGCAAGCGCTTCGCGTGGCCCGCCGATGGGGAGCTAACGCGCACGGGCCCGGCCACCGCCAGCCCCCAAGCCGCCCCCGCCTCACTGCCCTGAGCCCCCCATCGCCATGAAACCGCTGATTCACACCGCCATCGCGACCGCCCTTTTGGCAAGCGTGGTCTACGGCGCCGCGGCCACCCAGGCCCTCACCAACCGGCCCCTGGCCGTGCTGGGTGTGCTGCTGATTGGTGTGGGGCTCGTACGCCACCACAGCAAGGCACCCCAACCCAGCGCCCAGCGGGTCCGGGCCCACCGCACCCGCCCCTGAGGCGGCCCCACCCTTCAACCCACCTGCCCGCCCCACGCCTGCGTTTTCTTTATAGGTTCAGCAAGCGTTACTTATCGTGTGAACGCTAAGCCCGCCGCCCCAGCGGTTTGCTTTTCAATGCCACCACGCCACACATTGCGTGTGCCTCAAAACCGTTGGCGTCGGCGCCCGGCGGCAGCGGCACCGCTGTCTGGCCTGGTGTTTCAGCCCCTCAAACGCCACCCCACCCAAAACGTTTTGCACTTTGTTTCCACACCGCATTCATTCCCCCCCTGCCATGGCCGATAGCGGCCCCATGGACACCCCGCCCGTCATCCTCATCGTGGACGACAGCGAATTCACCCTGCGCGCCCTCACCCGCATGTTCCGCCAGGAATATGTCAAAGTTGTCGCCCACGACGGCAGCGGATCGGTGGCCCGGGTTCTCGACGGGCAGGTGCCCTCCGCCGCCATCATCGACTGGCACCTGCACAACAGCAACGCCGCCGAGTTGATCTCCACGCTCGCCACCACCTACCCCAACTGCCCGACCCTCGTCGCCAGCGGCGATGCGCGGCCCGAAACCCAAACCGCCGCCAAGCGCGCCGGCGCCTGGGCCTGGCACAGCAAAACCGACGGCCCCACCCAGCTCATCGAAACCGTCGACCAAGCCCTGGCCGAACACCGCCGGCGCACCACCCGCGAAGGCTACCCTACGCTGGATGAAATGACCGCCACTGCCATCAGCGGCGCCCTGGTGTGGAGCGGGGGCAACCTCACCGCCGCCGCCCAAAACCTCGGCATCTCACGCGACCGCCTCCGTCGCCTCATTCAGAAACTTGACCTCGCGGCCTAAAATTTTTTCATCCGCCAAGCCACGCGATTCCGCGCTGCATGTCCCATCGCGCGCCAAAAAGACACCGCGCCAAAGCCCTGCCCACGCGAAACCGCGAAGGCAGGGGTTGACATGTTTTTTCACCAAAAACACGATCCAGAATCGCCCGCGTCCCGTGAGTACTACCCACAGATACACCGCTTTGAACAACGCCCCAAAGGGCGCACCCCGCCGCTGAGGCGGCCCACCGTTTCAAAAATCTACGAGCGACACGCCTATGGCCCCTTCTAAGGATCCGCAGGCGTTTTTCGTGGCCCCACCAGCCACCCAAACAAAAAACACAGATTCTCCCTTGATAGCCCTTGACTGGGCCGCCACTATGTACGATTATTTCTGTATAAACAGAAATAATCGACAGGACAGATCTCCATGAAACTCTCCCCCGTCCAGCAAAAATTCGTCCTTCACTGGGGCGAGATGGGCACCCGTTGGGGCATCAACCGCACCGTAGCCCAGGTGCACGCCCTTCTGTTCATCAGCGAACAGCCGCTCAACGCCGACGACCTCACCGACACACTCAAAGTCGCACGCAGCAATGTCAGCAACTCGCTCAAAGAGCTTCAAGGCTGGGGCATCGTGCACAAGGCCGCGGTGCTGGGCGAACGCCGCGATCACTTCGCCACCACCGCCGACGTCTGGGAGATGTTTCAAATCATCTTGGACGAGCGCAAGAAACGCGAGATCGACCCCACCCTGGCCATGCTCAAAGAATGCGTCGACCAAGCCCAAGGCGCCGCGGGCGAAAGCGATTTCACCCGCCGCCGCCTCACCGAGCTTCACGACATGGTTCAAAACCTCACCCGCTGGTACACGCAGATCCGCCACCTGCCCACCGGCGCCATGATCAAGTTCGTGAAGATGGGCTCGAAGGTTTGGAAAGTATTGGGTTTGGCCTCTTAAGCCCTTTGCCGCCTTTGAACTCCTTTGACCTCTTGATCCTGAATTCAAAATCGCAACGCACACGCACGCGATTTCTTCTTCACCCGATCCTCGCCGCCCGAAAGGAGCCCGCCCATGCCCCACCCCGCCACACGCACCGTCTGGGCGGCCCGCACGCACACCGCACCGGTCGACGGCCACGGCCACGCCAAAACAGCCTTCCACACGGAAGGCGTTAACCCATGACCCCCCTGCCTCCTTTTTCCGCAGCCATGCGCGGCCTGTTCATCACCCTCACCTGCGCGGTGTCGCTGGCCTATGCCGCCGCCGGGGTGGCCAACACCCTGCCGGTGCACCCGGGCGCGGCGGTGGGCGTCGCGGCACTGGCCTGGTGCGGCCTGTTTGGCCTCACCTGGAAGCTGAGCCCCGCGGCCCAGCGCATCGCCCGTTTCGACTGGTGCCTGTGGACCGTCACCGCCGGCAGTGTGGTCATGCTGGTGTGGCTTGCCTTGGGCCAAGCCGCCGCGGCGTGGGGGATCGCACCCACCCTCAGCCCCTATGCCCCGCTAGCGGGCTTGATCAACGCCAACCTTGTGATGACATGGACCTTCACCCGCCACGCCCGAGCGGTCCGGGTCCGCCGTCGCGACGCGCTGCTGATATGGATCGGCGGCATGAACGGCCTGTTGGCCCTGGGCCTCTTGCTGAGCACCCTTGTTTTTGGAGACGCACAATGAAATGGTCCATCCCCAACCGCTTGGCCCGTCTTTCCATGGTCGGTCGTTTGACCGACTGCGCACTGATGAGCTTCGCCACCCCCGCCGACAGCGTGAAGCACCTGATCCCCGACGGCCTGGAACTGATGACCCGCGGTGACCGCGCGTTCTGGAACGTGGTGAGCTGCCGCGTAGACCACATGCGACCCAAGAGCCTTCCCACCGCGGTGGGCGTGAGCTACCACCACGTGGCCTACCGCCTGCTGGTGCAAGCCATGACCGACCGCGCCGAGCTTGTGCAGGGTCTTTATTTTGTCCGCAGCGACGCCGACGCCGCGCTGCTGGGGACCGTGGGCAACCGAACCACCGATTTCAAATTCCACCCCGCGGCCATCACCCTCGACGCCGCACCCGATCGCTACCAAGCCGTGGTCACCACCGCCGACGGCGCCGGCGACGCAAGTTTTGAGTTGGGGGCCACCGCCCCGGCCGCGGGCCCGCGGCACCCCCAGTCGTGTTTCGCCACCCACCTGGATGCCCACGAGTGGCTGACCTACCGCCCGCTGGGGCTCAGCGTCGCCACCCGTCGCACGGCCAGCCGCCTCCGACTGGCCGAGGTCCACCGCGACCACACCGCCTGGCGCGAAACGGTGGTGCAGCTCACCGGCTTCCGATCCGCGGTGTTCGAAATCCTCAACCAAACCCCCGAGCGCGGCCTGATGCCCGAACACGCCACGCGGGTCGCGGATATGGACTATGAATGGCGTCTGGGCAAAACCATGCCGCTGCACCGCCCCGCGGTCGCCGGTATGGTTCGCCCCGCGACAAACCCCAGCCCCGCGGGCGTCGCTTAATCGCTTTGCATTTTTTCACAGGACACCCCCATGAGCAGCTCCGACGGAATGAACTACGCCCCCAAGGGCAAGCCCAACCCCGTGATCCGCGAGGGTGAGTCGTTCGCCATCGCCGTGGCCGCCACCGACCACGGCCACATCAACGGCCAGGTCCAAGGCCTGATCGAAGCCGGCGCCACCCTGAAATACACCTACTGCGCCAACCACCCCGAACGGGCCAAAGACATGGCCGCCGAGCACGGCGCCACCCACGTCACCGACCTGCAAACCATCCTCGACGACCCCGAAGTTCAACTGGTGGCCGCCGCGGCGATCCCCAACGAGCGTGCACCCTTGGGCATCCGCTGCATGGACGCGGGCAAGCACTACTTCACCGACAAAACCCCGCTGGTCAGCCTCGCCCAGCTCGACGACGTCAAGGCCGCGGTCGCCCGCACGGGCAAAAAATACATGGTGTATTTCTCCGAGCGCCTGCACGTCGAGTGCGCCATGCACGCCACCGACCTGATCGCCGACGGCGCCATCGGCAAAGTCGTGCACGTCGCGGGCTTCGGCCCGCACCGCATGGGCGACCCCACCTCCCGGCCCGACTGGTTCTACAAACACGCCCAGTACGGCGGCATCCTCTGCGACATCGGCAGCCACCAGATCGAGCAGTTTTTGACCTACGCCGGATGCAAAGACGCCACGGTCAGCAGCGCCCGCGTGGCCAACTACGCCCACCCCAGCTACCCCGAGCTCGAAGACTTCGGCGACGCCACCCTGGTGGGCGACAACGGCGCCACCTTCTACTTCCGCGTGGACTGGTTCACCCCCGGGGGCCTGCGCACCTGGGGCGACGGCCGCACCTTCATCGTCGGCACCCAAGGCACCATCGAGCTGCGTAAATACCTCGACGTGACCACCGACAACGGAGCCGACCAACTGATCCTGGTCAACGGCGAAGGCGAGCAGCGCATGAGCCTGCACGGCGAGGTGGGCTTCCGCTTCTTCGGCCAGCTGATCCGCGACTGCATCGACGGCACCGAAAACGCCATGACCCAGGCCCACGCCCTGAAAGCCGCCGAGCTGTGCGTGAAAGCCCAGATCGCCGCCGAAAAACTCGTCACCACCGGGTGAACCCGAGCAAACGATGGTCTGTTTCGACGTCACCACCTCGATCAATGCGCCCATCGAATGTGTCTTCGACGTGTCACGCGACATCGGCTTTCACGTCCGCTCGCTGGCTCACACCGGCGAGCGGGCCGTCGCCGGGCGGACCGAAGGCCTGATCGGTTTGGGAGAGAACGTGACGTGGGAAGCCCGCCACCTCGGCGTTCGACAGCGGATGACCGCGAAAATCGTGGCATTTGATCGGCCCACGTATTTCCGCGACGAGATGCAGCGTGGAGCCTTCAAGGCTTTCGGTCACGACCATCACTTCGAGATGATCGACGGCCAGACCGTCATGACCGACCGTCTGCAATTCTCCGCCCCGCTCGGCCCGATCGGGTGGATCGCCGAACGCCTATTCTTCCGCCGCTATCTCAAACGGCTCATCACCAACCGCGCCCAAGCCATCCGCGCCGAGGCCGAAAACGCGGCATCAACCAATGGCGTCGCCAAGCAAAAAAAGACCGAACGATGATTCCGGATGAGTGTTGCGGTGACGATGTATTGGAGCGGTCAGGTCGGATGCCGGCTTAATTTCGAGATTCGCGGCTTCGCTATGCCCGGCGGGCTGCGCGCGCAAGTGCCTTTCTTTGCGGCCTCTGCGTCTCTGCGGTCAATCCCCCGTCACCCACCCAACTGCTTGAACGTCTCCTTCAGCGCCGGGTACAGCGACTGGTACGTGTCGACCCGCTTGGCGTAGGCCTTCTTCGACGCCGGGTCGGGTTTGAGCACCGCGGTTTCTTTGACGATGGCTTTGCACGCCGCGGGCACGTTCTTCCACACGCCGGTGCCGACCCCCGCCAAAATCGCCACGCCCATGGCCGGGCCCTCCGCGCTGTTCACCGTGGCCACCGGCTTGCCGTACACGTCGGCCTGCAGCTGGCGCCAGAACGCGCTCTGCGCCCCACCGCCCGTCAGGCGGATGGTCTTCATGGCCAGGCCCATCTCGGTGAAGATGCGCGTTTGCTCGGCCATGCCGTAGGTGATGCCTTCGAGCAGCGCCCGGGTCATCTCCTTCTTGCCGTGGCGGGTGGTTAGGCCGATGAAAGCGCCCTTCGCGTCCGGGTCGGGGTGGGGGCAGCGTTCGCCGGTGAGATAAGGCAAGAACTGCAGCCCTCCGCTACCGGGCTTGGCCTTCTTGGCTTCTTTCACCAAGGCCGAGAATTCCTCGCCCGGGCGTAGCTGATCGCGGTACCACTGGAAGCTGCCCGCGGCGCTCAGCATGCAGCCGAACACGCACCACTTGCCGTCGATCGCGCTGCACATGGTGTGCACCCGGCCCTTGGGGTCATACACCGGCTCATCGGCGTGGGCGTAGACCACGCCGCTGGTTCCCAGGCTGGCGTTGACCAGCCCGCGCGACACGATGCCGTTGCCCACCGCGCCCGCGGCGTTGTCGCCGGCCCCGCCCACCACGGGCGTGCCTTCTTTCAGGCCCAGCGCCTTGGCCCCGGCCCGGTGCAGCGTCCCGGTCACTTCGTGGCTTTCAACGCAGTTGGGCAAAAGCTCACGCTTGATCTTCAAAAGATCCAGCAGTTTCTGGTTGTATTGACGCTTCTTAACATCCAGCAAAAGTAGGCCGCTGGCATCGCTGACCTCGGTGGCGTAATCCCCGGTCATACACAGCCGGATGTAGTCCTTGGGCAGCAGCACATGCTTGGTCGCACGCCACACCGCTTTTTCGTGTTGACGCACCCACAGCATCTTGGGCGCGGTAAAGCCGGTCAACGCCGGATTACCAACCATGCGAATTAGCTTCTTCTGCCCGCCTGCCGCGGCCGTGATTTTCTCGCACTGGGCCGCGGTGCGCTGGTCGTTCCACAGGATCGCAGGCCGCAGCGGCTTGGTGCCCTCGCCCAAAAACACACTGCCGTGCATCTGCCCCGAGAGCCCCACGCCGGTGACCTGATCTCCACGGATTTTTGCTTTTTTCAGGGCCGCCTTCGTGGCCTTCTGCACCGCCGACCACCACTGTGTGGGATCCTGCTCGCTGAAACCAGGTTTGGGCTCTTGCCGGGTGTGGGGCGCGGTGGCCGTGGCCAGCACCCGCCCCCGGGCGTTGCAAATAAGGGCTTTGGTGCCCGAAGTCCCGATGTCGATACCCAGCAAGGTGGCCATGGCTTAAAATCCTGTGTTGAATTGATGCGGAAGCAGCATAACGGCTGCCTGCAACCGGTCCGACGGATTTTAAAGCCGATTCATTAAGGAACCTCACGATGCGTCTTCGATTACCCCAACGTGGCGGCGGAGGACTCTTTGGCCGTCGCGGGCCTCTGGGCGGCGGGCGTTTGGCCGCATTGAAAGTTCGCTTGGCCATCGGCGCGGTCATCGCGCTGGTGGCACTGGTGGGCTATTTCATGAACACCTCGGTGAACCCGATCACAGGACAAAGCCAGCGGGTGGGCGGTATCGACGAAGCCCAAGAGATCCAGATGGGCCTGGCCAGCATGCAGCAGATGGCCGGCGAGTTCGGCGGCGAGTCGAGCAACGCCCAGGCGCGGGCACTGGTCGACCAGGTGGGCCGTCGCCTGTTAAGCGTGGTCGACGACGTGTATCCCAAAAGCGAAACGATCCCTTGGCAGTTCAGTTTCACACTGCTGGCCGACGACCAAACAGTCAACGCCTTTGCCCTTCCCGGGGGGCCCTGCTTCATCACCGAAGCGCTTTTTAAGCGGCTTGAGACCGAAGGGCAGCTGGCCGGGGTGATGGGCCACGAGATCGGCCACGTGATCCACCGCCACGGCTTGGAACGCATGGCCAAGGGCAAGCTGCTGCAGGGCCTGGTGGGCGCGGCCAACGTCGCGGGGGGCGACATGGGAGCGGGCCAAATCCTCGCGGTGGTGGGCAACACCAAGATGCTCAAGTATGGCCGTGAAGACGAGCTGGAATGCGACGAAGAAGGCATCAAGCTGATGGTGGCCGCGGGCTACGACCCGCGCTCGATGATCGGGGTAATGGAGATTCTCAAAGAAGCCTCAGGCGGCGCCAGCCCAAGCCCCGAGTGGAAATCCAGCCACCCCCACCCCGAAAACCGGGCCCAGCGCATCGAAGAACTGATCGCCACGGCCTATCCCAACGGCCTGCCCCAGGGGCTGCGTCGATGACCTCTCCCACCCTTCCGGCAAGCGAGGCCCGTACCTGCCAGCGTGTGCTGATCTTCGTGGGCGATGACTACGAAGACTTGGAACTGCAATACCCCAAGCTGCGCTTGCAAGAAGCGGGTTGCCTCGTGACTGTCGCGGGTCTTGAAGCCGCCGGCACTGCGTATCGCGGCAAGCACGGCTACCCCGAAACCTCCGATGCCCGCATCGCCGACCTATCGGCCGACGACTTTGACGCGTTGGTGGTGCCCGGCGGCTGGATGCCCGACAAGCTGCGGCGTTACGACGAAGTAAAGGCGATCACCCGGGCGTTTGCGCAATCCCGCAAGCCCATCGCCAGCGTGTGCCACGGACCGTGGATCGACATCAGCGCCGGCATCGTCAAGGGCGTGACCTACACCAGCACCCCGGGGCTGACCGACGATCTGCGCAACGCCGGGGCGACATGGGTGGACCAAGAAGTCTGTGTCGACCAAGCCCACCAACGGGTCAGCAGCCGGCGCCCGAGTGACCTGCCGGCGTTCATGGCCGCCATGCTGGAGATGATCGCGACCTCCGCGGCACTGCCCGGCAGGTCGTAGACGCGTTTGAGTCTGACTTAGGACGTCCCAACATCAATACCCGCCATTGAATGATGGGGCGCCGGTTCGATTGTCGCGAAGATTCCGATTATCCGTATGCCGCGCAGGAAATACTACAAGTTTGATAAATAAAATATCAACCTGATTCAGAACTGTACGATATTGCATATCTCATCTCATACGTCTTTTTTTTTGCACTACGTTTTAACCTCGAAAGAGCTCGCACCATGAAGTTTTTACATCGTTTGGCCACCACCTCTGCCATCATCGCAAGCACCCTCGCCACCGCCCCCTTGACCTCTGCCGAAGATGTAGATCTCGAACTGGTGCTTCTCATCGACACCTCAGGCAGCGTAGACGAAACCGAATTCGCTCAACAGATGGACGGCTACATCAGCGCTTTCCGCGACCCCGAGGTGCAGGAAGCCGTGCTGGCCAATACCAACGGTGTGGCGGTGCAATTAGCGCAATGGTCCAGGGGTGAGTTCTTCGCGTCTTTGGGCTGGCATGTGCTACGCACCGATGCCGACTGCCGGGCCCTAGCCACCGACATACAACTCTTTTCGCGTGCACATAGTGGCAGCACTCAAATGGCACCCGCGATTGATCGCTCAATGAAGGAACTAAGCTCAAACGACTACGACTCGCCGCGACAGGTGATCGACGTGTCGGGCGACGGCGTGTGCGAAAACTGGCTGCAGGAGACCACCAGCCACGACGCCGGGGATCCCACCACCGGCCGGCCGTGGAGCGAAGTGATGGCCGATCGCCCGGCTTCACTAACCATCAACGGCATCGCCATTGGCCAAGGCCACCCCGCTCAGCCCGAAATCGGAGGCTGGTACGCCGACGTGCTGCAACAGGGCCCCAACAGCTTCGCCATGTACGTCGATTCGTTCGAAGCGTTTGGCGAGGGCATCAAGAAGAAGCTGATTCGCGAGATCGTCTTGAATCCCGACACCATCAGTTACGACTAAAACGCGCCTAGCCTTGCCTTACATTGCCTAGACATCGATTGAAACGGCGGCCCTCGGGCCGCCGTTTTTTTATGTCGTGTCGGTTCATTTAGACAACGGCACCAGATCGGCCACACAGCGCACCGTCTGGTCGGGCCGCACGTCGGTGTCTTCGGGCAAGCCCACCCCTGCCCAGTCGTTCCACACACCGCGCAAACCCAGCGCCTGGGGCGCCGCAACCTCCCACGACAGGCTGTCGCCCACACACCAGGCCCCCACAGCGGGCACGCCGCACGCCGACAAGGCCTGCGCATACACCCTGGGATCGGGCTTACCGAAACCCAGCTCTCCCTCAATCAACACCGCCTGGAAGTACCGCGCCAGATCAAAATGCTCAACCTTTTCGCGCTGGCCACGGGCGTCGCCATTGGTGATGAGCGCTAGCGGCACCCCCGCATCCACGAAAAACTTCAGAGTCTGCTCGGCCCCCGCGAAGAACGCCATGGTCGAAACGCGATGAGCGCTGTAATGATCCGCAAAGCGTGCGGCCAAGCCCCGGTCGTCGATGCCCAGCTGCAGCAGCCCGTGGTGCGTCACCGCGATCCGCGAGGCTTGAACGTCCAAGCGTCCCGCCTGGTTGCGCTTCGCATCGCCCCAGAACCACGCCCGCGAAGCCTTCAGCACCGGCTGAAAAACAGACGGCGGGTGGCCAATTTCATGAGCAAAGGCCGCGGCGGTCTGGTCCCACACCCGGGTGGCGCTGAGGGTGGTATCCAACAGCGTGTCGTCTAAATCAAAGAGGATCGCGGTGGGCAGAGGGACGGGATCAGGCATGCTGGGCATCCTACCCCTGACACCCTCCGCGCCACGCCTTGCAGCGCATGAAAAAGGCCCGTCACCGGGCCTTTCGGTCATCCGCGTTGACCTTCAAGACAACAAGACCACTAGGCCGCCCGCTTCAAGCTCATGTGACCCGAGGCCGCCAGCATCTGAAAGGGCAGCGGCCGCGCCGCGCCGCCCGCCGGCGGACGTGGGAAAGGCGTGGACGCTGGGCCCAGCGTTAAACGCGGCCCGGCGGCGGGCTCTCGCAGCGACAACGCCATCACCAGCGCCTGCAGAGCAAAGCCAAAGACCGCTGCCCCGCCAAGCCCCAACGCCACGGCTCCGGGTGAAGCCGCTGCGATCAACGCAGCCGCGGCCTGCACACCGCGGGCCAGCGCGTCGGTCAAGGCTCCGCCCGCCGCCACGGGGGTGCCCGGTGCCCCGCTGGCCCCCGCGGCGGCCGCCGCTTCAGACGCATCCTTGTCCTCGGGCTGGTTCGCAGGGGCTTGCTCGGCCTCGGGGTTTTGGATTTCAAACACCCCCGTGGCGGGTAAGACCAACGCGTCGATCTGCGCCGCCTGCTCCAGGGTGAACAGCGGTGCAGCCACCGCGGCATCGCCCAGAAGCAGCGGATCGAAACCCAAGGCCGCGGCCTGCTCGTGCTGAGCGTCGATCGCGCGGCTGGCCTGGGCCACCGCCTCGGGCAACGCCTGAGCCTGGTCGATCACGGTCCACTGCAGCAACGGGGCCGCGGCAACCACGGGCGCTTCGTGCGCCACCCGTTGATGGCTTGTGCCGCAGCCCGCGGCACTGAACGTCAACACCACCACCAAGAGGGCAGCCATCAACCAGCAGGCGGCTTCGCGGTCGGTCGTCATCACAAATCCTTAGTCACGGGCGGCCCCGCCTGAGCCCCGACACCCGGGGCCCGCAAGTCCAGCGGGGCCTTGGGTATCGTCCCCACCACCCCATCACGCCCACTGCCGGGTCCGGCTTGGGTTATCGGAAGCCCCGCAGCATGTGAACGGCGATCGCCTGCGCCGCGGCAGCCCCCTTCACCGCGCGACCACGCGGTCGATCCCGATGCGCCGCGCGTGGGTCAACGCCAGCGCAATGGCATCGGCCACGTCCGGCGGCTCGGGCGGCTGGTCCAGCCGGCACTGGGATTGAACCGCCAGCTGCATCTGACGCTTGGTGGCATGCCCATTGCCCGTCAACGACTTCTTGACTTCGGTGGCCGCCAGCGACTCCACCGCCAATCCCGCGGCCGTGGCCACCTGCAGAATCACCCCCCGGGCATGCCCCATCAAGATCGCCGTGCGCGGGTGGGCGTAGTGGGCAAACAGCTGCTCGACCGCCACGCACCCCGGACGGTGTTCATCGATCAGCGCAGACAGGTCTTCGTGAAGCTGCTGCAGACGCACCTCCAAAGACCGCTTGGCGTCCAGCTTGAACACCCCGGCTTCGCACAACGTGGGCTCGACCGCCCCGGCGGCAAGATCCACCAACCCGTAACCGGTCAGCCGTAAACCGGGATCGATGCCCAACACCCGCAGCGGGCCAGAGGCTGGGATCGAAGGTGTGCGCAGTTCAGTCACCGCGGGTCTCCCACACGCACCTCTGACACAGATCATCAGCGCGTTCTTGCGGCATAATGCCGAGTCTATCGCGGCGTGCCCACACCAGGTCCCGCCGCACGCTTCTTTCCACCGACCCGGAATACCCTCGTTTGGCCCGTCGCAAGCCCCCCGTCACCCGCAGCGCCGTCCCACTGCCCGAACCCGAACCCGTGGGGCTGGGCCTGGCCGCGCAGTCGCGCTACCTCAACTACTCGCTGTCGGTCATCACCAGCCGGGCCCTGCCCGACGTGCGCGACGGCCTCAAGCCGGTGCAGCGCCGCATCCTTTATGTGATGTGGCAAGAGCGATTGTTCCCCGACGCCAAGCCCCGCAAGTGCGCCGGCGTGGTGGGCAGCGCCCTACGCGACTACCACCCCCACGGCGACAGCGCGCTCTACGACGCCCTGGTGCGCCTGGCCCAGCCCTGGGTCATGCGCCACCGCCTGGTCGACGGCCACGGCAACTTCGGATCGATCGACGGCGACAACGCCGCGGCCTATCGCTACACCGAGTGCCGCCTGGCCCCGCTGTCACCGGCGCTCTTGGACGACATCGGCCGCAACGTCGTCGACACCCGCCCCAACTACGACAACACCAAGACCGAGCCGGTCGTGCTGCCCGCCCGCGTGCCTCTGCTGCTGGTCAACGGCAGCAGCGGGATCGCCGTGGGCATGGCCACCAACATCCCCCCGCACAACCTGGGCGAGGTCATCCGCGCCTGCCTCAAGCTGCTGGCCGACCCCGACATCAAAGACTTCCAGCTGGTGGCCAACGACGCGGTCCGCGGCCCCGACTTCCCCACCGGCGGCACGCTGGTGGCCAGCAAAGACGCGCTGCGCGATGTCTACAAAACCGGCAGCGGCACACTGAAGGTGCGCGGCACCGTCGAACCAGGCGCCGGGGGCACCGCACGCAAACCCGCCAACACGCTGGTCATCACCGGCGTGCCCTATGGCGTGAACAAAGCCAGCCTGGTCGAGCAGATCGCCAACCTGGTCTTGGACCGCAAGCTGCCGCTGCTCACCGACGTGCAAGACCTCAGCACCGAAGACGTGCGGGTCGAACTCACCCTCAAAAACGGCGACGACGCGGACAAGGTCCTGGCCTACCTCTACAAAAACACGTCGCTACAGACCAACTTCAGCGTGAATCTCACGTGCCTGATCCCCACCGAGAACCCGCAGGTGGCCGCCCCGGCCAAGCTGGGGCTGCGTGAAATCCTCTGGCACTTCCTGCGTTTCCGCATGGAAGTCATCACCCGCCGCTTGCAGCACGAGCTCGCGGGGCTGGAAAAACGGATCCATATCCTCGAAGGCTTCGCGCTGATTTTCGACGCCTTGGATGAGATCATCAAGATCATCCGCGCCAGCGACGGCAAAGCCGACGCCGCCACCAAGATCATGAAGCGTTTCAAGCAGCTGGACGCCGAACAGACCGAAGCGATCCTTGAACTCAAGCTGTACCGCCTGGCCAAACTCGAAATCAACCTGGTTGAAGACGAACTCAAAGCCAAGAAGAAACGCGCCGCGGCCATCCGCAAGCTGCTGAAAGACGACGCAAACGACACGGCCGGCGGCGGGCGATGGGGCATGGTGCGCGACGAGCTTCAAGAATCACTGGACACCCACGGCAAAGGCGAACGCGGCAAGCGACTCACCGCCATCCAAGACGCGGGCAGCGAAGTCGAATACGCCGCCGAAGACTTCATCGTTGCCGAAGACTGCCACGTGCTGGTCACCACCGACGGCTGGATCAAACGCCAACGCGAGATCAAAGACCCCGCCAAGAGCCGCCTGCGCGAAGGCGATTCGGTGCTGGCCTGCTTGGGCGGCAGCACCCGCTCCACCGTCGGGTTCTTCTCCAACTTCGGGGTGTGCTACACCGCCCGCTTCATCGACATCCCCGCCAGCACCGGTCACGGCGAGCCCATCCAAAAGATGTTCAAGCTCAAAGACGGCGAAAAAATCATCGCCGCCATGGGCTTCGACCCCCGCACGCTCGACCACGGCGAAGAATCTCTCGTCGAAGACCCCAAAAACCCCGACGTGTGCCCCTACATCCACGGCTTTGCCGCCACCAGCGACGGCTACGCCCTGCGATTCGGCCTGGCCGCGTTCACCGAGGTCAGCAACCGCAGCGGCCGCAAGTTCGCCCGCCCGGCCAAAGGCCAGACGGTCGTGGGCTTTTCCCCCGTCGGCGGCGACGAGAAAATCCTGGCCGCCACCGCCCACTGCCGGGCCATGGTCTGCCGGGCCGATTCGGTCAACTACCTCAGCAACCCGGGCAAGGGCGTGCAGCTGATTAAGCTTGCCACGCTCGACAAACTGCTGGGCTGCAAAGCCAGCAGCGGAGACCGCGACCTGCTCACCGTCGAGACCAACCGCGGGGCCCAAAAAACCATCAGCACCGCCAAATACAAAGTCACCGGCCGCGGCGGCCGTGGCGTCGAGATCCAGAAAAACGGCAAGATCGCCAAGATCGTGCCCGAAGCGGTCGAGGCGCCGGT
>JALZVY010000152.1 GCA_023300125.1 Phycisphaera sp. | reverse complement strand
AAACGCGAATCCAACTCAACTCTGTGCCCTCTGTGGTCCGCGTAAGCGGTGCCTTGGCGAACGCCTTGTGCCCACCACACGCTGATCGAGCCACCCCTCCAGCGCATCCAAGACATCGCTTGGCAAGTTCACGCCGCGCCGTTCGCCACGAGCCCAACGCTTACAACCCCGAGCTAAACCGCGAGTCGTCTTCTTCTTTGGTTTCAGGCACGTGCAAGCCGCATTCGGCGCTTTTGCCGTTGAAGCGGCCGGCGCGTTCGTCTTCGCCTTCGCCGACGGGGCGGGTGCTGTGCCAGTCGCCCACGCTGGCGTAATTCTCCTCGCGCAGCGGGTGATAGGGCAGGTCGTGCTCTTGCAGGTACTGGTGCACCTCGCGGTTGCCCCAGTCCAGGATGGGGGCGATCTTGGCCCGGCCGCCGGCGTGTTCGACGTGTCGCATGGCGGCGCGGTGGTCGGTTTGCTGGGCCCGCAGGCCCGCGAGGGTGGCGGTGGCCTGGAGTTCGTCCAGCACCCGGTTCATGGGTTCGACCTTGCGCAGGGTGTTGTAGCGCTGGATGTCGGTTTCCCACAGCTTGCCGTGACGCTGCTCGAACCAGGCGGGGCTGTCGACCGCGGCGGCGATCTTGAGGTTGAGGTTCAACCGCTGGGTGAGTTGGTCGGCAAAGGCGTAGGTCTGGGCGAAGTGGTAGCCGGTGTCCACGAAGATGACCGGGACGTCCGGGGCCACGCGGGTGACCAGGTGCAGCATGACCGCGGCCTGCACGCCGAAGCTGGTGGTGAGCACCAGCCCTTGGCCGTAGGTGTCCACCGCCCACCGCACGCGGTCTTGGGGGCTCAGAGGCTGCAGACGGGCGTGCGCGGCGTCTGGGTCGGTCAATGGGGTGGGGGATAAGGCGGCCATGAAGCAGGCATCATAGGGAACACGCCCGCGGGCTTGGGGGGGCTGTAAGATCGGCTTTCGTGTTGCCTGAAACCGCCTACCTTGCGCTGGGGTCGAACCTGGGCCACCGCCGCGGCCATCTGGACGCGGCGGTGGGTGCCGTGGCGGCCCTGCCTGGGGTGCTGGGCCTGCGGCTGAGCCGCGTGCGGGAGACCGCCCCGGTGGGCCCGCAGGACCAGGGGGCGTTTTTGAATGCCGCCGCCCAGATCCGCACCACGCTGGCCCCGACAGCCCTGCTGGCGGCCCTGCTGGCGATCGAGGCCCGGCTGGGCCGCCCTGCCCGGGCGGATCGGCGGCACTGGGGGCCGCGTGAGATCGATCTGGACCTGCTGATGCACGGTGCTGAGCAGATCGACACCCCGGGGCTGACCCTGCCCCACCCGCGGCTGCACGAGCGCCGCTTCGTGCTTGAACCGCTGAACGACCTGGCCCCGGACCATGTGGTTCCGGCCGTGGGCCAGACGGTGGCCCACCTGCTCGCTACCCTGCCCGCGTCGCCATGAACCACGCTCTGCCTCAATCTGATGCCCCTGCTCCGGCCCCTGCACGGGCCACGGCGCCCGACCGGGGTGTCACGATCAACGAGATCTTCTTTTCGGTGCAGGGCGAATCCACCCGCGCCGGGGAGCCCTGTGTGTTTGTGCGCCTGCGCGGCTGCCACCTGCGCTGCGCTTACTGCGACACCGAATACGCTTTCCACGAGGGCGCCCCGCAAACCCAGGAGCAGATCCTCGCCGAGGTCGCCCGCTTGGGTGGCCCGTGCCGGCTGGTGCAAGTGACAGGGGGCGAGCCGCTGCTGCAGCCCCGGGTGCACCCGTTGATGACCGCGCTGTGCGATGCGGGCTACACGGTGATGATCGAGACCAGTGGGGCCTGCGACATCAGCCCCTGCGACCCGCGCGTCATCCGGGTGATGGACCTCAAGACCCCGGGCAGCGGCATGGCCGACAAGAACCTGTGGGAGAACATCCCGCACCTCAACGCCAAGGACGAGGTCAAGTTCGTGCTGACCGACCGGGCGGACTACGACTGGATGAAGCAGATTTTGGGCAAGCTGCCCATCCGCGAGCGGGTCGCGGCGGTGCTGGTGAGCGCCGCGGCGCCCATGGCCGCCACCGACGAGATCGCGGGTATCGCGGGGCTGAGCATCACCGATCTGGCCCACTGGATGTTGGAAGACCACTTGGATGTCCGCCTGCAGACCCAGCTTCACAAGTTGATCTGGGACCCGATGGCACGTGGGGTGTAACCGTTTTTTGGGGAAGCGGTTAGCCTTTGAAACAAGGCGTCGTGGGGCGGGGCGAGGGTGTACGCGGGGCAGAGAATCACCGGTGAATTTTCTGTGGTGATGCAAGATTCACCCTCTGTCAGGGAATAAGCATGTACTGTCTCGGGTCTAATTCCCCACCGCCTTGTGCCATGTGTCACAGGCCGGGTTCGTGCTGGGCCTGTCGTGGCCAGCCACGAGAAACACCTGATTTGTCGATGCCTGAGGCGTGAGATGCTGGACAGACAAGCTTTTGAAACAGCCTTAACCGCCGCAGCACCCAAGCTGTGGCGCATCGCCCGGGCGATGTGTCGCGATCACCACGCCGCCCAAGACCTGGTGCAGGAAGCGGGCATGATCGCGTGGAAGAAACGCGCAAGCTTCGCCGAAGGTACACGTTTCGACGCCTGGACGGGGCAGATCGTCCGCAACCTGGCGTTGCGTCACAGCCGCGACGGAGCACGACGCGCCACCGTGGCCTTGGCGGTCGAACCTTCGGCCACGCCGTCTCCGCCGAGCCCCGAGGCCTCCCACACCACGATCCGCGAGGCGCCCGAATCGGCCACCCCGCAGGCGCTGGGTGACCGATATGCGATCGACGACAACTTGGCCTCGGCGCTGTCGGGGCTTTCAGACATCGCCCGAGCGTGTTTCGTGCTTCGCAGTGTCGAAAGCCACAGCTATCAAGAGATCGCCGAAGTACTCGATATCCCGGCCAACACGGCCATGAGTCACGTTCATCGCAGCCGTAAGCGGGTTTTAGAATCGATGATGACGCCGAAAGAAGAATCACCATGAAAGATGCCATCAACGACCATGACGTGGATGCGCTGAACCGCTACCTCGATGATCTGATGGATGCGGAGCAGCGTGCCGCGTTCGAGCAGCGTCTGACCGAGGACGGGTCACTGGCCGAGCTTTACCGCCAACACCAGCACGTGGTGGGCCAGCTGGGCAACGCCTTCAGCCCCGACGACGTCGCCGCGCGTCACGCAGTCGCGGCCATCATGGGCCGCATCGACGCCGGAGATGAAGACGCCACCGCAGACGACGTGGAGCCGGGCATCGTGCCCGAGGACCATGGGGCAGAAAGCGGCGAAGACCCCTACGCGCCGATCGCAGCGGTGGGCCGCACGCCGTGGTGGCGTCAGGCCTTGGCCGTGGCGGCTTGCATCGCGGTGGTGACCACGGTGTTGTTTGCGGGTCAGCGTCTGTCACCCTTCGCCCCCCCCGCGGCCCCCAATTCAACCGAACTCTACGTCCAATTGGTGGACAATGGTTTTGCCGCCCCCAGTTCGTGTTCGCCCGAACGCTTCACCG
>JALZVY010000151.1 GCA_023300125.1 Phycisphaera sp. | reverse complement strand
CCCCCCTTTTCGATCGCTCGCACCTCCCGAGCCAGCCTCCGCCACGCCCGTACCAACGCGGGACTGGCTTCCACACGCTTCGCAGCCACCGCGATGCTCGTTGTGCTTCGGTATCCCAACGCATCGGCTAGTTCCTTGCCGCGATAGCCGTAGGTCTTGAACGCAAGGTACGTCACCAAGGAATCACTCGGGACTGGTCTTGAATAGCGTATAACCATCACCCGAGCCCCGCCTCGACAGCCGCCGCCAACCGCCCCGTCGCTTCGCGCAACGAACCGATCGAATCCGCGCGGGCCACCGATCGCGTCACTCCTCCTCCATTGGAATAACCCAACGCCTCGGCCACCGAGACACCCGAGTACCGAGACGAAAAAGGGATAGCCACCCTATTCATCGGCCTGCACGCGGCCGCCCTCGCTCACGCATCGGTGATTCCAAACCCAACCGTTCCACCGCACGCTCGCCCCACCTTTCACCGCCGTAAGGGCGCCCTTGCGGTGGCCCAAGAAGCGTGGCCCCTCAATGCAATGCGACCCGGCCGACGCGATCGTCGCGGCGGTGCCGGCGATCGCCGTCCACGCCTCAATGCGATGAACATCAATACCGTTGGCAGCCCCCTGCGATGACCAAGGCAAGGGGGCTCAGCGGGTGGCATAGCAGGTCAATCACCCCGTCAGGGGCGCCACCTGCGTAGCTACAAAAAAACCGCGGCCCCTTTCGGGGCCGCGGCTTATTTCAATCACAACATGTCTTTGGCTTCCGCCCCCGCGAAGGAGGTCGGGTGGCCAGAGGCCAGCTTGGGCCGTCAGCGAGACGCTCGCTCCCGTCTTTGATCGACGGAGCGGGCCCTCCAGATCCCGGTAGCCGGGCCCTCGGAGGAGAGCGAAGGCGGGAGCGGGCGTCGCAGCAGGGCCAAGTGGCCGCTGGACGCCCGACCTCCGTAGCCCTTACTCGGGCGTCGAGGCGCCACCTTCGCCGAAGGTGATCTTGTCGGTGCCCAGGTGGCCACCGGTTCCCAGGCCGCCCATGCCGCCTTGGCCCTGCTGGGCAGGACGTTCGCTGCGTTCGGCGGCGGCGTCTTGCTCGCTGGTCCACATGGCTCGCTTGAGGCTGAGGCCGATCTTGCGGTCGTCCAGGTCGACGCGGAGGATCTTGACTTCGATCTCTTGGTCTTGCTTGACCACGTCGGTGGGGTTTTCGACCTTGTGGTCGGCCAGTTCGCTGATGTGCAAGAGGCCTTCGAGATCGTCTTCCAGTTCGACGAAGACGCCGAAGTTGGTGATCTTGGTGACTTTGCCCATGACGATCATGCCAGGCTGGTAGTGCGTGGGGATCGCTTCGGTCCAGGGGTCTTCGCTGAGCTGCTTGAGGCCCAGGGCGACCCGCTGCTTCTGGCGATCGACTTCGAGCACGACGCAGCGCTGGTCTTCGCCCTTCTTGAGGACTTCGTTGGGGTGGCCGATCTTCTTGGTCCACGACAGGTCGCTGACGTGCAGCAGGCCGTCGATGCCGGGCTCGATCTCCACGAACGCGCCGTAGCTGGCGAGGTTGCGGACCTTGCCTTCGATGACGGTTCCGGGAGGGTATTTGTCGGCGACCAGTTCCCAGGGGTTGACCTCGGTCTGCTTCATGCCGAGGCTGATTTCTTGCTTGTCTTTGTTGAAGTCGAGGATGACGACTTCGGCTTCTTCGCCGATGCTGACCAGCTCGCTGGGGTGGTTGATGCGCTTGGTCCAGCTCATCTCGCTGATGTGCACCAGGCCTTCAACACCTTCTTCGAGCTTGACGAAGGCGCCGTAGCTCATGATGTTGGTGACTTCGCCCTTGAGGCGGGTGTTGGGTGGGTACTTGCGTTCGATGTCTTCCCAAGGCGAAGCGTCCTTCTGCTTCAGGCCCAGGGCGATCTTTTCTTTTTCGAAGTCGATGTTGAGGATCTTGACTTCGAGTTTTTCTTCGATCTTGACCATGTCGCTGGGGTGGTTGACCCGGCCCCAGCTCATGTCGGTGATGTGCAGCAGGCCGTCGATGCCGCCCAGGTCGACGAACGCGCCGAAGTCGGCGATGTTCTTGACGGTGCCTTCGACGATGTCGCCGACTTTGACCTTTTCGAGCAGGTCCTTACGCAAGATGGCGCGGCGGTCTTCGATGAGCTTGCGACGCGAGATGACGATGTTGCGACGCTCGGTGTCGATCTTGAGGATCTGGCTTTCGATCGTTTGACCGATGTAGATGCCGATGTCTTGCGGACGACGCACGTCGACCTGGCTGGCGGGCAGGAACACCGGCACGCCGATGTCGACCAGCAGGCCGCCTTTGATCTTGCGCATGACTTTGCCGTCGACGACGTCGCCTTCGCCTTTTTCGGAGATGAGCTTTTCCCATCCGCGGATGCGGTCGGCTTTGCGCTTGGACACCATGACGGTGCCGCCTTCGACGTCTTCGAGCAGCACTTCGACGGTGTCGCCGATTTCAACGTCTTTGGGGTCGTCGAATTCGTGCTTGTCGAGGATGCCTTCGCTCTTGAGCCCGACGTCGACCAGGAAGTCGTCGCCGGCGTAGCCGATGATCTTGCCTTGCAGGATCGAGCCGTTGCTGAAGTCGCCGATGGCTTCGACCAGCAGGCCTTCCATGTCGCCGTCGGCGACTTCTTGCCCCAGGGCTTCGGCCACCATGGCCTCGGCTTCCATGTCTTCGATGCTGAGCGATGCGATGAGGTTGTGATTGACCAAAAGAAAGGAGTCCTGTCGTGGGGGAGGTTTTCCCGGGCCGACAGGTGTCGGCATAACCGGGGCGCAGCTCCACGTTTAGCTGCCGTAAAAGTCCGCCGACCTAGCGAACCGGCGCGGACGCCGGGGGTCGTTCAAACGGATCGTCCATCCTAGCAGATCGGGTCGCCAGACACCGATTGCAGAGGCCGATAGGAAGGCCATCGGCCCGGTGGCCCCTGCGGGGGCAAAAAGCCCTGCGAACCGTGCTCATAGGCGGTTTTGCAGTGTCTTGTTAGACGTCTTGCATCGGCGGGCAGGAGCACACCAGGTTGCGGTCGCCAAAGGGGTTGTCGAGCCGCGCGACGGCGGGCCAGAACTTGCGGCCTTCGCGGTCTTGCCCGGGGGCGGGGTAGGCGGCAACCGAACGGGGGTAGGCGTGGGGCCAGTCGTCGGCGGTGACCGCGGCGGCGGGGTGCGGGGCGTGCGTGAGGGGGTTGTCGTCGCGGGGCCAGGTGCCTTGGGCGATCTTGTCGATTTCTTCGCGGATGCCGATCATGGCGTCGCAGAACCGGTCGAGCTCTTCTTTGGGTTCGCTCTCGGTGGGCTCGATCATGAGGGTGCCGGCGACGGGCCAGCTCATGGTGGGCGCGTGGAAGCCGTAGTCGATCAGGCGTTTGGCGATGTCTTCGATGGTGACGCCTGCGGCGTCGTCGAAGGGGCGGCAGTCGATGATGAATTCGTGGGCGACGTTGCCTTGGGGCCCGGTGTAGAGGATGTCGTAGTGGCCGCGCAGCCGCGCGGCCATGTAGTTGGCGTTGAGGATCGCCCGCTCGGTGGCTTGGGTGAGACCTTCGGGGCCCATCATGGCGATGTACATCCAGGAGATGGGCAGCACCATGGGGCTGCCGTAGGGCGCGGCGGAGACGCGGTCGGTGGTGTCGTCGGCGCCCTGAACCGGAAGCTCGGTGGACGGGAGGTGCGGCACCAGGTGCTTGGCAACGCCGATGGGCCCAACGCCCGGGCCCCCGCCGCCGTGGGGGATGCAGAAGGTCTTGTGCAGGTTCAGGTGGCAGACGTCGGCGCCGATGCCCCCGGGGCTGGTGAGGCCCACCTGGGCGTTCATGTTGGCGCCGTCGAGGTAGACCTGCCCGCCGGCCTCGTGCACGGTGGCGCAGATCTCGCGGATTTCGCGTTCAAACACGCCGTGGGTCGAGGGGTAGGTGACCATGAGGCACGAGAGGGTCTCGGCGTATTTGCGGGCTTGCTCGCGCAGGTGGTCTTGGTCGATGTCGCCGTTGTCGCGGCAGCGCACGGGCACGACGGTCATGCCGGCGATGACGGCCGAGGCGGGGTTGGTGCCGTGGGCGCTGGTGGGGATCAGGCAGTGCACGCGGTGGGTGTCGCCCCGGGCGTGGTGCCAGGCGCGGATGGCCAGCAGCCCCGCGTACTCGCCTTGGCTGCCGGCGTTGGGTTGTAGGCTGACCTTGGCAAAGCCGGTGATCTCAGACAGCCAGGCGTCCAGGTCGTCGAACAACAGGTGGTAGCCCCGGGCTTGGTCGACGGGGGCAAAGGGGTGCAGGTCGGCGAAGCCCGGCCAGGTGATGGGAAGCATTTCCGCGGCGGCGTTGAGCTTCATGGTGCACGAGCCCAGCGGGATCATGCCGTGGATGAGGCTGTAGTCCTTGTTGATCAGCCTCGTGGCGTAGCGCAAGAGCGCGTGTTCGGTGTGGTGGGTGTTGAAGACTGGGTGGGTGAGGTAGTCCGTCGCGCGGGCAAAACCTTTTGCGTCCAAGGGGCTTGGGGCTGAGGCCTGCGCGGGGTCGATCTCGCTCTGGGTCAATGCCGCAACCAAACGCGCGAGCTCTTCATCGGTGACGGTTTCATCGATCGCAATGTTGACCAAGCCCCCGCCCGCGTCGCGCAGGTTGAAGCCCGCGTCCAGCGCCCGGGCCACCAGCGCAGCGGCGCCTTCTTGGCTGCCTGTCTGCACGCTGACGGTGTCAAAAAACACCTCGTGGCGCACCTCGCGGCCCGCCGCGGTCAGCGTGGCGGCCAGCAGCCGGGTGCGGTCGTGGATGCTGCGGGCGATGGCACGCAGCCCCGCGGGGCCGTGGTACACCGCGTAGAAGCCCGCGGCCACCGCCAGCAGCACCTGCGCGGTGCAGATGTTGCTGGTGGCTTTGTCTCGGCGGATGTGCTGCTCGCGGGTTTGCAGGGCCATGCGCAGGGCAGGCCCTCCCCGCGCGTCGCGCGACAGTCCGATGAGCCGGCCGGGCATGCGGCGGGCGTGTTTTTCGTGGGTGGACAAGAAACCTGCGTGCGGGCCGCCGTAGCCCATGGGCACGCCAAAGCGCTGGGCCGAGCCCACCGCGATGTCGGCGCCCCAGGCCCCGGGGGCGGTGCTCAGGCAGCAGGCCAGCAGGTCGGTGGCGGCGACCACCACCGCGCCCGCGTCGTGGGCGGCGTCGGCCAACGCCGCGAGATCGGCGGGGTCGTACACCCGGCCGTGGGTCGAGGGGGTCTGCACCAGCACCCCGCAGCAGTCGGCGGCCACGGCGGCAAAATCTTGCACCGGGCCCACGGTGACTTCAACGCCCATGGTGCGAGCGCGGGTGCGCACCACCGCCAGGGTCTGGGGGTGCACGTCGTCGGCCATGTAAAAACGCGGTGTCTTGCTTCGCTGCTTCTTTCCGCCCCCCACTGCCACGCACATGCCCATGGCCTCGGCCGCGGCGGTCGCTTCGTCCAGCAGCGACGCCCCGGTCAGCGGCAGGCCGGTCAGGTCGCTCACCGCGGTCTGGAAGTTCAGGATGGCTTCGAGTCGGCCCTGGGCGATCTCGGCCTGGTACGGGGTGTAGGGCGTGTACCAGGCGGGGTTTTCCAGCACGTTGCGCAGGATTGCCGCGGGCGTGCGTGTGCCGTGGTAGCCCTGGCCGATCAACGACTTGATGTCGGGCCGGTTTTGCTGGGCGTACCCGTGAAGACGTTCGAGCGCGGCCGACTCGCCCAAGGCCGAATCCAAACCCGTCAGCGACAACCCGCGGTCGCGCCGGATGTCGGCCGGCACCGTGCGCTGGATCAACTCGTCCAGGCTCTGGGCACCCACCGCCTCCAGCATGGCCTGTAGGTCGGCGGGGCTTTGGCCGTGGTGCCGAGGGGCGAAGGCGTCTTCGCCCGCCCCAGCGGCATGAGGCGCGGTACCAGGGGCGGTGGTCAGGTCGGAAATCGCAGGAGCGAGCGGCATCGGCAGGTCTCAATCAGCGGGTGGCGAGGACGGTGGAACGCGAGGGGTGCCAGCGTGGCGGCGGGCATCGTGGACGGGCAAAGGCGGCACGTCGCGAGCCTTCGCGGCGATCTACACTATGCCCCGTCGCACGCCGCCATCAGGCGCTCATCGCGATGGTCCACAGAGATTAGCAAGCCCCCTCCCGGCCGTACCTCAGTCGCCGGCCCCCCCCTCCCGAAAGCCACCGTGTCTTCCGCAAACTCGCCCACCGCCCGCACCACGCCGCTCACCGACTGGCACGCCGCCCACGGCGGCCGCATGGTCGATTTCTCGGGCTGGCGGATGCCTGTCCAGTACACCTCGATCCGCGACGAGCACCAGGCCACCCGCACGGCGATCGGGCTGTTTGATATCTCGCACATGGGCCGGCTGGCGGTGACAGGCCCGGACGCCGCGGCGTTCGTGGACCGCTTGGTGACCCGCCGCGTCACCGATCTGGCTCCCGGCCGCATCCGCTACGGGCTGGTGTGCAACGAGGCGGGAGGGGTGCTGGACGACGTGCTGGTGTACGGCGCCCCCCAGCCCGCCGGGGTCTGGGGCGACCACGCCGCCCTGGGCGTGGTGGTTAACGCAGGCAACCGCGACAAGCTGGTGGCGTGGTTCAACGATCAACGCCATGGCTTCGATGTGCAGGTCGACGACCGAACGCTGGCCACGGCCATGATCGCGGTGCAGGGGCCACACGCGATCGCCCTGATCGACGCACTGTCCGACGGCGCGGCATCCAAGCTCAAAAACTACTGCGGCGCCGCGGCCCAATTCGACGGCCACGCGGTGTATCTCAGCCGCACGGGTTACACGGGCGAAGACGGGGTGGAGATCCTGTGCCCCGCCGACGCCGCCTTGGCGATCTGGGTGCGGCTGGTGGCCGACGCCGCCCCCCACGGGGGCGTGCCGGTGGGCCTTGGCGCCCGCGACACCCTGCGTCTTGAAGCGGCCATGCCCCTCTACGGCCACGAACTGGACCAACACATCAACCCCTTTGAGGCGGGCCTGGGCTTTGGGGTCACCCTGGCCCCAGAGCGCGAACTCGTGGGCAAAGAGGCACTGGACGCAGCCAAGGCCAACCCGGCGCGGATCCGCATCGGGCTCACCCTCGAAGGCCGGCGGGTGGCCCGCGAGGGCACGCCGGTGCTCAGCGACGGCCAACGTGTGGGGGTGGTGACCAGCGGCACTTTCTCGCCCACCCTGCAGTGCCCGATTGCCCTGGCCTTGATCGACCCCGCCGCCGCGGGAGGCACACTGAGCCTCGATCTTCGCGGCACCGCGTTGCCCGCCCAAGCCGCCGCCCTGCCCTTCTATCGGCGGTCCGACTGAACCGCCCACTCAACCGTTAGCCTGCGATTCTTCTTCTCTACGCATCCAGCCCCTCCGGAAACGCCATGAACCCCGACAACCTCCGCTACACCGAAACCCACGAATGGGTGAACCTCTCCGACGACGCCCAGCCCGTGGCCACCGTGGGCTTGTCGGCCTTCGCATTGGATGCGCTGACCGACTTGGTGCACCTGGAACTGCCCGAAGTCGGCCGCGTGGTCGAAGCGGGCGAGAACGCCTGCGAAGTCGAGTCGGTCAAAGCCGTCAGCGAGGTCTACTCCCCGGTGGCCGGCGAGGTGACCGACATCAACGAGGCGCTGCTGGACCAGCTCGAAACCATGACCGATCTGCCGCAGGACGAGGTCTGGCTCTTCCGCGTGCGTGTCGACGGCGGCGGCCTGGACGGGCTGATGGATGCAGAGGCTTACAAGAAGCGCTGCGCCGACGAAGCCCACTGACTTCAGACCCAAGAACCCAAAAAATAAAAAACCGCCGGCACGCAAAGCGTGCCGGCGGTTTTTTGATTCGTTGTGTGTAACGAAGCTACACGTTGCCGCGGGTGCCACGGATTTTCGGTCCGCCGCTGCCGCCTGGGCCGCCGCCACCCAAGAAGCCTTTGTAGTTACGCATCATCAGGTTGGCTTCGATGCGTTGCACGAAGTCGAGCATAACGCTCACCACGATCAGCAATCCCGTACCACCCAGGAACTGGGTGATGCCGTAATCCACTTTGAACAGGCTGGACACGACGGTGGGGATCACCGCGATCACCGCCAAGAAGCCGGCCCCGACATACGTGATGCGTTCCATGACCGCTTCCAGGTAGTCCGCAGTGCGCGGACCAGGCCGCAATCCGGGGATGAAGCTGCCGCCGTCGCGTAGCTGGGTGGCCATTTCTTTGGGCTGAAACTGGACCGTGGTCCAGAAGTAGGCAAAGAAGTAGATCATCGCCACGTAAATCAACGTGTAGAGGTAACCCGTGAGCCCGGCAAACTCGTCATTGAAGAGCGAGAACATGCCCGCGAAGAAGTTGTAGACCGCCCCACCTTCGCTGTCCGCAGGCATCGCACTGGCTGCGTAACCCGCGAAAATGGAAGGGAACAGCATCAGGCTGCTGGCGAAGATGATCGGCATCACCCCGCCGTGGTTCACACGCAGCGGCAGGTAGCTCTTCTGCCCACCGTAGACCCGGCGCCCGCGGGTGTGCTTGGCCTGCTGGATGGGGATCCGCCGCTGTCCTTGGGTAATGATGACCGAACCAGCCACCACCGCGACGAACGAAACGATCAGGAAGATCACTGTCATGGGGCCGTAGGGCCGCGAGGCATCGCCACCGCTGATCGAGAATCCCTCGACGACCGACATGATGGCTCCTGGCATCGCCGCGATGATGCCTGCGGTGATGATCAGCGAGATGCCGTTGCCGATGCCGTACTTGTCGACCTGCTCTCCAAGCCACATCAAAAACACAGTGCCCGCGGTGAGCCCCATCAAACCACATGCCCAAAAGGTCAGGGTGTTGCGGTACGCGGGGTACACCAGGTCGCTGTCGCCCTGCTGCAAGAAGACCAGCCACCCAAACGCCTGCACCAGGCACAAGCCCACGGTGGTGTAGCGGGTGTATTCCTGGATCTTCTGACGCCCAGCGGGGCCTTCTTTTTGGATCGCCTTGAGCTTCTCGCTGGTGGTCGCCAGAAGCTGGAAGATGATCGCCGCGGAGATGTAAGGCATGATGCCCAGGCCGAAGATCGTCGACTGGCTCAGCGAGCCACCGGTGAAGATCGTGACGTAGGACAGGACGCTGCCAAAGGCACCTTCAGAGGCACTTTGCGCCCATTCGTTCAAAGCCGACTGGTCCACGCCCGGAAGCGGGATGAAGAAGCCGATGCGGTAGATGGCAAGCATCGCCGTGGTGAACAGCAGCTTGTTGCGGAGGTCTTTGATCCGCCAGATGTTGAGGAAGGCTTGCAGCATGATTGAAATAAGTTCGGACTTAGAAGCGGGAAGTACGAAGCCGAACCATTCAAACTGCCAGTCTGTCTACAACGAAGCAGCCCAAACACTTCACCCTGCGCCCTTCGGACTTTTACGCAACCTTGGCTTCGCCGCCGGCGGCTGCAATCTTTTCGGCCGCCGACTTGCTGAACACCGCGGCAACCACGGTCAGCTTCTTGGTCAGTTCGCCTTCGCCCAAGACCTTGAGGGGCTTGGAGGTGTCGCGAACCAGACCAACCTTCACCAGGGTATCGAGCGTCACTTCTTCGCCGGCGCTAAACCGGGCTTCTAGTGCCTTGACGTTCACCAAGGCGTAGTGCTTCATGAAGTTGGCGTTGCTGAAACCACGCTTGGGGTAGCGCTTGAACAGCGGGATACGGCCACCTTCGCTTGGCGCGGTGTTGCCCGAACGCGAGCCGTAACCGTTGTGGCCGCGGCCCGAGGTCTTGCCGGTGCCCGAACCGGGACCGCGGCCGATGCGCTTGCGACGTTTGTGGCGACCGACCTGCTCGGTGACTTCGTGGATCATCATGGCGGGTTGCTCCCGGAAAAAGGCGTCGCGACCAATCAGAAGCGACGGGGTTGTGTAAGGAAAAGTGCCTAAGCAGGCGTAGGGTCGGATCAGCTGTCGGCTGGAGGCGTGCTGGCCTCGGGAGCGGGCGTGGCTTCTGCTGCGGGTGCAGCACCTTCGGCCGCGGCGGCCGGGGCGTCGGTGCCAGCGGCTGCAGGGGCGTCGGTGCGACCAC
>JALZVY010000150.1 GCA_023300125.1 Phycisphaera sp. | reverse complement strand
GGGTGACTGCCGCGATTGGGCGCAGGCGGTTTTTTTGTTGGGACGCTTGGTGTGGGTTTACTTGTTTTCGAACAAGGCGTCGGAGGCGGGGGTTTTGTTGAAGGCGATCTTGCTGGTGGTGTAGGTGCCGACTTTTTCACCCAGCTGCTTGAAGTGGCCGTCGCTGAGGTAGAAAGTTCCACGCGAGGGGACCACGAGGCCGTTGACGGCTTCCCAGTTTTCGAAGACGAGGTATTCGCGGATGGCTTCGCTCAGGGGCTTGTCGCCTTGGACTGCGGGGTGGGTGACGCGGAATTCAATGATTTCCAGCACGTGCGTGGCGGGGTTGACCCAGATGCGGTACTCGTCTTTGGGGGAGTTGCCGACGGTGAAGGAGGCTTTGTAGTGGTCGTAGGTTTGGCCGCCGAAGGTGTCTTGGCCCAGCGAGGTGACGTTGACGCCTTGGTCGGCGAAGACGAAGGGCATGCCGGCGAAGTAGAAGGGGCCCATGGCCCAGAAGTCGGCGGGGCCTTTGAAGGAGTCGGCTGCGGGGCCGACGGTGGAGGACTCGCCGTCCCAGCGGATGGTGTAGCCCGATCCGGTGTCGCGTACGTTGGCGCGGCGCTGGTCGAGGTCGATGATGTGGGCTTCGTTGTTAAGACCCCAGGGCATGGGGAAGTCTTTGATTTCGAAGTGGTACTGGGCGTTGCTTTCCCACTGGTCGAGGCCGCCGTGGGCGGCAAAGGTTTGGCTCAGCGGGCTGTCGGCGTGGTCGGCGTGGTGTGCGCTGCTGTGGGAGTTCCCGGTGGCGCAGCCGCCTAAGAGGGCGGTGCCCAGGGCGAGGGCGGTGGCGCAGGTTGCGAGGGTTTGTGGGTTCTTCATGGTGTTCTGCCTTGTGGTTACAGGGGGGGGAGGGAAGAGGTAGACCGATCAGTCTACTGGCATCATACAAACCTCTGATGCGGGCTACAAATCCTCGCTTGTTTTTTTTTGTGGCTTGTGGTTTTTGAGCGTGGGGCTCTGGATGCGCTGGGCGTACGCGGGACGCTGTTGAAGGGTTTTTTGGACCGGGGTGGGCGGTGGGGTGCTGGTTTGCGGTGGGGTTAAGCGTTGTCTGGCGGTGTTTGGGTGAGGTATTCACCGGCCCAGGCGATCCATTGGTGCAGGCCGGCGGCTTCGTCGTGGTCGGCGGCGCGTAGGGCGAGGTCGAAGGAGTGGAGGGGCTCTTCGGCGGGGTTGTATTGGGCGTCGCACCAGCGTTCGAAGGCGTGGAGGTCGAAGCCGTGGAGCAGGACGTCGTGTGGGACGTCGTAGATGATCTCGGCGAGGCCGAAGCCCATAAGTACGTCGCGGAGGGTGGAGATGGATTCGCGGCCTAGGAGGGTGGCGGGGTTCTCGCGGATGGCGAGCAGCAGCGTGGGCCAGTCTTCGACGTGATCCAAGGGGTCGCGGTGGTGGGGCTGGCGGTGTGGGCGTTGGCGTTGGTGTGGGGACATGGTGGGGTTCCCGGGGGCGTGTGAGGTGGCGTGCATGCCGGCACCAAGGGGGTTGGCCTTGGTTTGAATCGGGTCGCTGGGCTTACTGGCTTAAGGTTACGATTCGGTCGGGGCGATGAGAGGCAATGAGGGGCGAAATGGGCAAAGAAAAACCGCCGCCAGGAGGGCGGCGGCGGTGATGCGGGTGGGGTTTTTACCGCGGGCTGGAGGCCCGGGGTTGAGCCGGGGCTGATCCGTTGTTGACCGGGGGGTTAGGCCAGTGCGGTGCGCTTTTGCGCCAGCGTGGCGATGAGCTGCTTGTGGGGCTCGGCGAACTTGGCGGTGCCTTCGCTCATGAGGGTGTCTTCGAGCTTCTGCATGTCGACTTTGCTCTTGAGTTCGTCGACGACGGACTGGGCGGGCAGGGTGCGGCTGGTGGCTTCGTAGCTGCGGGCGATGTCGTCGAGCGCGGCGTTGGTTTCGGGGGGGTTGGTTTGGATGTCGCTGCCGGCCAGGGCGTCGACGTAGTAGTCCTTGGGTTGCTCGGGTTTTTTGGTGCCGGTGCTGGCGAAGATCATTTCTTGATCGAGGGTAAGGCCTTTGTCGGCCCAGAAGGCGGCGTTGTCCAGGCCGATGAGCTTGGCGTTGAGGATGCCGACTTGGCCTTGCAGTTCGCTGCTGAGGTCAGGCAGGGTTTGTTCGGTGTAGACGTCGACGCGGCTGACGAAGATGGAGTACACGCTTTTGAAGGTGCCGAGCTTGCCGTATTTCTGGCGGCCGCGCCAGACGGCGTCGCGGGCGGCTTCGTATTGGCGCTGCGTAAAGATCAGCGTGACGTTGAGGGTGATGCCCTCGGCGGCGAGGTCTTCGAGGGCGGCGAGGCCTGCTTCGGTGGCGGGCACTTTGATCATGCGGTTGTCGTGGCCGGCGTTCCATTTTTTGCCCAGGGCGACGTACTGGGCGGCGCGGTCGGCGACGCTGGCTTTGTTGTCCAGGTCTTCGAGCAGGGGGTCGAGTTCGAAGCTGACCCAGCCGTCGTTGCCTTTGCTTTGCTGCCAGACGTCGTGGAACTGCTTCTGGGCGTCGCCGACGAGCTTGTCGGTGATGGCCCAGGTGAGGGCTTCGTCGTCGGTTTCGCCGCCTTGGATGAGCGTTTGAATGTCGGCGTCGAAGTTACCGGAGTTCACGAGCCCTGCGATGATGGCGGGGTTGCTGGTGGCGCCCGAGACGCCTTGCTTTTTGTTGGTGGCGACGGCTTGGGGGTCGACCGAGTCGAGCCAGACGCGGGTGCCGGATTGGATGAGCGAGGTGAGGCCGGTGCTGGACATGGGGGAGTCTCAAAGGGGGGGGCGGGGGGAAATTGAGGAAAGTGCGGCCATGATAGGCCATGGCTAGGGCCCGGCGTGGCGGTCGAGCAAGGCGGTGAATTGCTGGGCGTTGAGCCCGCCGACGGCGCGGGCGATTTCGGTGCCTTGGGGGCTGAGGATGATGAAGCTGGGGAAGTATTGGACGCCGTAGCGTGCGAGTAGGTCTTGGGAGCCGGGGAAGGGGTGGCTGAGATCCACCGAGACCGGGCGGTAGTGGGCTTCGAGTTTGGCGGCGATCTGGGGGATCGCAAACACCTCTCGCTTCATGACTTGGCAGGGGGGGCACCAGTCGGCGGTGAAGCGCACGAGGGTGGGCCGGTCGGTGGTGTGGTTCAACTCGGCGGGGCCGGCCCAGGCGATGTGCTCGGTGTGGGCGCGTTGACGGGAGATGTCGGCGGCCAGCGCGGCGGCGGCGAGCAGCACGAAGGCGGCGATGCCAAGCAGCACGCGGCGGCGGCGGCGGACGGCTGGGGACAGCGGTGGGGCGGCGGGGGTGTTCATCGGGGCCTCGCGGCGGGGGTGAACCCTAGGCCGCGTACCGCCAGGGGGGGGCTTAGAGCAGATTGCATAAAAAGTGGCCGCGTATGCTGGCTGCGCCGCGACGTGGCAGTGTTGGTCTGCATCGCTGACCCTACGGGGTCAGCTGCTTCGACCGCCTTGCCACGTCACGGCTCGCTGGCTCATACCCCTACCACTTTTTACGCAATTTGCTCTAGCTCAACTGGCTCCAGGCCACCAGCAGGACGATGGCCATCATGCCCGCGGCGATCCACCCGGTGAGGGCCATCCAGAAGGTGGGGTGGTCTGACAGTGTTTGCTGGGGGTGCCGGGACATGGGCCGGCCGTGGGCTTCGCCGCTGCCCAGCCCGGCCAAGGCGTTGACGTCGAAGGCTTTGCGGGCCTGCATGGGCGATTCGCCACGCTGGATCGCTTCTAGGTCTTCCACGAGGTCTGCGGCGCTGGCGTAGCGCTTGTTGCGGTCTTTGGCGAGGCAGACTTCGATGACTTCGGAGATCCCGCTGGTCAGGTCTTTGTTGATGTGGTCTGGCGGGATCAGGTCGTTCTTGAGGTGCTTGTGCATCACCGCCGAGGGGTTCTGCCCGTCGAAGGGGACCTGGCCGGTGACCATGTGGTACAGGGTGGCGCCGAGGCTGTAGATGTCGGCGCGGGCGTCGACGTCGCGCTCTCCGCGGATCTGCTCGGGGCTGATGTAGTAGGGGGTGCCGTAGGCTTTGCCGGCTTCGGCTTCGGCGGCTTCGCGGTCGCTGACGGCGCGGGCCAGCCCCATGTCCGCGAGCTTGGTCCGGTTGGACTCGTCGGCGATCATGATGTTCTTCGGCTTCACGTCGCGGTGGATGAAGCCTTGTTTGTGTGAGTGATCCAGGGCGCGGGCGGTTTCGATGCCGATGCGGATGGCGTCTTCTTCGCCGTAGGGCCCGTTGTTGACGATGTCTTCGTAGACGGTTCGGCCGTCGACGAATTCCATGACGAAGTAGTGGTATTCGCCGCTGCGGTTGACGTCGATCGCCTGGACGATGTTGGGGTGGTTGAGTTTGGCGGCGGCCTTGCCTTCGGCGTAGAAGCGGGCGACGAAGTCTTCGTTGCTGGTGAACTTCTGCGGGAGGATCTTGATGGCGACCATGCGGTCGAGGCTGATCTGGGTGGCGAGGTAGACCGTGGCCATGGCCCCGGCGCCGAGCTTGCGGATGATTTGGTATCCGGGGATCTGCTGGCCGGCACGCTGCTCTTCAAGCTCGGGGCGGAGGCGCTCAAGCTGATTGGCGGTGACCAGGCCCTCGGCAACCAGCAGGGCGGAGAGGCTGCGGTGGTTGGGGTCGCTACCACCGGCGCTGGCTTTGAGCTTGGCGGTGAGCCGCTCGAGGTCCGCGGGGGTGGCGAGGCCTCGTTCGGTGACCAGGCGGCCCAGCGTGGAATCGAGGTTTGGCGAGGGTTCTTCCACGTCAGATCCGAGGGGGGCGTGATGGGCGTTGGGGCTTTGCAGGGGCCCCGAACAAAGGGGGGAACCGTTCTTTTCGGCCAGCGGTGGCCTAAATCTGTCAAAACGGGTTAATTTTGATGATCTGGTGCAGGCTTGAATCAAGAGTTCATGTTAGCGGACCTTGTCCCGGCGGGGGCTGCAGGCGGCCGGTGGGGGCGGAATCTGTGCGGATTTGGCCGCGTGCGCACCCGCGGCGGCGGGTGCGCCGTAGCATGGCGGTTCCGGAGCGGCTTGCCCTGTTTCGGATCGTGCCCACCCCACCCCACCCGGACCGCGCATGCTGCTGCAGGCTAGAGAATACGAGGAGATCAACCGCATCTTGGCCACGCGGCTGTCGGAGGTCGAGGCCCGCTTCAAGGCGGAGCTGCTGAGCGATCTGGAGCCGGTGAACATGCTGGCCAACCACGTGGAACGCTATCGCGGAAAGATGCTGCGTCCGACGCTGGTGCTGGCGTCGTCGGCAGCGGCCTTTGCAGACCGCGCGGGGGACGCGGTGTTTCAGGATGCGGTCGTGACCGCGGCAACCGTGGCCGAGATGGTGCACATGGCCACGCTGGTGCACGACGATATTTTGGACGAGGCGGAGATGCGCCGGCGCGGGGCGACCATCAACCACCTGCGGGGCAACGAGGCGGCGGTGATGCTGGGGGATTACCTGATTAGCCATGCCTACCACCTGTGTTCGAGCCTGCCGTCTGCTTCGGCGTCGCGTGCGATCGCGGCGGCCACCAACACGGTGTGCGAGGGCGAGTTGTTGCAGCTGCACCACCGCGGAGACTGGGCGCTGACCGAGCGCACCTATTTCGAAATCATCCGCCGCAAGACCGCGAGCCTGTGCGGGGCCTGTTGCCGCATGCCCGCGGTGCTGGCGGCGGATCGGGCCGATGGCGGGGGCGACCCGGTGGCGCTGGCCTTGTTTGCGTACGGTGAAAAGCTGGGCATTGCGTTTCAGATCGTGGACGACGTTTTGGACCTGGCCGGGGATTCGGACCAGGTGGGCAAGACGCTGGGGCGCGATCTGGCCAAGGGCAAGCTGACGCTGCCGCTGATCCGGCACCTGGCGGTGTCGGGCACGCGGCTGCCGGAGGTGGACACGGCGGGCCTAGACGCGGACGCGGCGGGGGTGCTGTGCGAGGCGGTGATCGCCGGTGAGGGCTTGGATTACGCCCGCGAGCGGGCGATGACGCTGGTGGCCGACGCAAAGCAGACGCTGGGCGACGCGGTGCCCGACAGCCCGGCCCGGCGGCTGATGATGGCCCTGGCCGACGCGGTGGTGGACCGCCAGGCGTGAGCGTGGGGGTGGATCTCTGGGGGGCGTCATCGGGAAGTCTGGTGGCTTTGGCTCCATGGGCTGGACGGGGTACGGGGGGTGGACCGATGGAGGTGTTGGACGCCGCTGCCACGTGGGCGGTGTCGGGACTACCATTGGTTTCGTCCGCCGGTGCGTTTCAGTGTGCCGGGAGGGGCAGAGCCCTCGGAACCTATTTGCGGGAGAGACCCTGATGCCCGATTCCGATGCCACCGACGCCAATACTGTGACCACCACCCCGCCACGCGTGCTGTTGTGCGGGACGGTTTTGTCTGATGAGCACCCGCTGGTCGGGGCGATGTTCAGCGATGCCCAGGTGGTGCGGGTGGCCGACGCGGCGGCGGCGGCTAAGTTGCTGGCGCGGGAGTCATTCGACGCGGTGCTCACCGACGGCGCGACGTTTTTGGCCGACGGGCGGGCGCTGGCGGGCGACGAGGCGGATTTGGTGCTCAACACCATCGGCGAGGGTGTGTGTGTGGTGGGGGCTGACGGCCGGATGACCTGGAGCAACCGCCGGATGCGCGGTTTCTCACCTGAGATCACCGAGCACACCAAGCGGGTGTGTCGGCAGGGTTTGCAGATTTTTCGCACGCAGGCCAGTGCCCCCCATGCCGATCCAGACGGGGCGGCACGGCGCAGCAAGAAGTTCACGTTCCAGGAGCGCGAATCTTATTTTGAGGTCATCTGCTCGCCGGTGCTGGGCGATGGCGGGGTGGTGGATCAGGTGGTGGCGGTGGTGTGGGATGCGACCAGTGGCAAGCGGCTGCAGAGCAAGATCGACGCGATCGATGCTTCGGGACGCGAGCTGGCTCGGATCCAGAACGATGCGGTGGCGACTAAGACGCCGGCCGAGCGGCTGAAGCTGCTGCAAGAAAAGATCATCCGGTATTCCAAAGACCTGATGCACTTCGACCACTTCTCGATCCGATTGTTGGACAAGCGGGTGGACAAGCTGGAGGTGGTGATCGCTGAGGGGCTGCCGCCCGAGGCGTTGGAGATTGATCTGTATGCCCAGCCCGAGGGCAACGGGATCTCGGGCTACGTGTCGGCCACCGGCCGGTCGTACATCTGCCATGACACCGAGAAGGACCCGCGCTACGTGCTGGGGCTGACCCACAGCAAGAGCTCGATGACCGTGCCGCTGATGCTTTTCGATGAGGTGGTGGGGGTTTACAACGTCGAGAGTGAGCAGGTGGGGGCTTTCAACGAAGACGACCGCCAGTTTGCCGAGATCTTTGGCCGCTACGTGGCGTTGGCACTCAACATCTTGGATCTGCTGCTGGTCGAGCGGTTCACCACCAGCACTTCGATCACCGACAACGTGGTGCATGAGCTGGACGCGCCGCTGAACAAGATCGTGTCTGAAACCCAGACGCTGGTCGAGGAGTACATCGGCGACGACGCGATGCGCGGCCGGTTGAACGAGATCCTGAATGGGGTGAGCGAGATCCGCAGCTCGATCGCCAACGTGAAGGCCGGCCCCGCGGCGGTCATCGGCTGCGAAAAAATCGAAGAGCGCCAGGATGACCCACTGTTGAAAGGCAAGCGGGTGCTGATCGCCGACGATGAGCCGAACATCCGCAAGAACATCCGCGACGTGCTGGGGCGTTTTGGCTGTGTCTGCACCACCGCGACCAATGGCTACGAGGCATGCAGCCTGCTGGACCAGGACCCGTTTGATCTGGTGGTCTCGGATATCAAGATGCCCTACCGCAATGGCTACGAGATCTTCGCGGCCGCTCAGCGGACCCGCGAAGGCATGCCGGTGGTGCTGATGACGGGCTTTGGATACGACCCGCAGCACTCGATTGTGCGGGCGAGCCAGGAGGGGCTTTCCACGGTGCTGTTCAAGCCTTTCAAGGTGGACCAGTTCTTGGAAGAGGTGCGCCGGGCCTTGACGGCGGCGGCGGCCGCGGGCTCGTAAAGCGGGCCGGCTCGGGGGCGTGGGCCTGGTTTCAGGCTTTTGGGTGCGGTTTTGCGGGCTCCTGGGGCACACGCGGGGGCGGGGTCGTGAGCGACGGGTCCGCTGGCCGATATCCCGTGCGTGCCAACGGACTTCAAAACCATTCTTAAGCTCAAAGTTCCCATGACCGTGGAACTTGGCCGCCGACGCTTACCGCTGAGCGAGGTTCTGGCCTTTGCGCCCGGGGCCTTGGTGGAACTGCCTCAGCGGGCCGACGACGAGTTGTCGCTGCACGCGTCCAACCGGCCGATCGGCACGGGTTCGGCGGTGAAGGTGGGCGAGCAGTTTGGGCTGCGCGTGACGAAGATCTCGCCGCCGCGGGCTCGGGCTGAGGCGATGTTCGAGTAAGGCTGATTCGAGGGAGAGGGGGCTATCAGTTGGCGCGATCAACTGTCGCTATCGTGCTCGGGCGGGCACGCCGGTGTAGGTGCGGCCCGCTTCGGCGTGGCGGGTTAGCACGGCGCCTGCACCCACGACCGCCGAAGTACCCACCCGCAGGCCCGGCAGCACCCGGGCTCCTAATCCGATGAACGCCTCGGGTTCGAGGTGCACGCCGCCGCCCAGCACGGCGCCAGGGGCCACATGGGCGCCGGCTTGGACCGTCACGTCGTGCTCGACGACCGCGGCGGTGTTGATCAGTGCCCCGGGTTCGACCGCGGCACCCGGGCCCACCACTGCGCGGGCCCCGACAAACACGCCCAGGCCCAGCGTGGAGCGGAGACTCACCGTGGCATCGGGGTGGATGACCGTGTGAAGGGCTCGCCCGTCGCGTACGAGGCGCTCGGTGACGCGTCGCCGGGTGGCGTTGTCGCCGATGGCCACGATGAACACCGCGGCGGCGAGCCGCGGGTCCGCGGCGTCGAGCAGCGTGTGGCTCGGTGGCGGGTCGGTGGGGCGGGCGTCGTCTAGAAAACCCAGCAGTTCAAGGCCGCCGGCCTGCGCGGCGTCGGCCACCACGCGGCCGTGGCCGCCGGCGCCGTAGATCACCAGCGGCGCGGTGTGGTGGGCGGGCAGGATCAACGCCGTGCCTCGCGAGCGTCCAGGAGGGCATTGCCCGCGGCCGCGGCAAGGGCCGGGTCCCAGGGGCCGAGCCCCGCAGGCACGGGGGTGTGGCGGAAGTGCGCGTCGCAGCGGTAACACACGATCATGCGCGGGGCGAAACGCCAGATCAGCAGGTCTGCGATGAGCAGAAGCGCCAGGGCGATGAGGGTGGGGGTGGACAACGCCTGTCCGTAGGTGAACAGGACCGCCGCCAGGCCCAGCCCCGCGACCGCGGCGAACCAGGTGATCTGGGGGATCGTGCGACGCACGTAGAGGTCGTCGTGGCCGCACACCGGGCAGCGGCGGAGCAGGCCGCGGTCGTCGGTGGCCTGGTTCCAGTCCAGGGCGATCGCGGTGGAGCCGGGCTCGGGCGTGCGGACCACGCTCGGCGGGTGGGCCGGGTCAACCAGGGCGCGGATGCGGGCGCGGCCCCGCTGGTCGTGGATATCGATCCGCATGAACCCGCAGTGTCGCCCTTGGGCCTGGTCACGGCAAGCTCCGGGCGGTGGGGGCTCAGAATCGGCCGTCAGGGGCTCTTGGCGTGGGGGGGGCTTGACGGCGGGGGGTTGTCCTGCCAAACTTGGGTGCTCGGCCGTTCTTCGGTCCGAAAATGACCCGTGGGCCCTTTCGTGGTCCGCTTTGCAGATTTCGTCCCCCCAACACCGACCCCAGCCATGAGCGACATCGCCCCCGGAACCCGCGTCACCCTCAAAGTGGTCAAGCAGCCCACCAACGCCGCCGCGACCAAGACCTTGGTCCGCCTGCTGAGCAAGGATGACTACGCCAAGTCGCACAACGCGCGTCACCGTGGCATCCGCAAGCGTGCGCAGACCATGTCGCCACGTGGGGGTCGCTGGCGTGTCTGGGAATCGCGTCTGGCGAAGCAGCACCCTGTCAAGGGTACGCTCGGCGAGCAGGGCACGATCGTCGCCAGCGTCGATGTGCTGCGTGATCTCAAGAGCGTGGCACGCTTTGTCGACGTTCAGGCCGCCTGATTTCTAGGCTTGACCGAGGCCGGCGTTCTGCCGGGCTCTCAAAACCAAACAAACGGCAACGCCCGGACGTCTGGAGGAGGATGCCCGGGTGTTGTTGCGTGTACGCAGGTCGGGCGTGCGGCGCACGTCCCCTGCGCACGCTGCCCAGAACATGATGTGCGTGGCGGATCGCTCGTACTGGGGACCTGGGGCGGCGTCGATGACCGATTGGGTGAGTTTCAGTGAATCTGGGTGGGGCTGTTGCGGGCGAGTGGCTACGATGGGCGCGTGAAGATTTCTCTCTCGAACATGGTGCTGGACAACGCGGCGGCTGGGGACGCGGGCGTGCAGTTTGCCCGACCCAAGAAGCCGGATTGGTTGCGGGCGCCGATGCCCGGCGGCGCGGGCTACCAGGACACGCGGTCGCTGGTGGACAAGTACGCGCTGCACACGGTCTGCGAGTCGGCCAAGTGTCCGAATCTGGGCGAGTGCTGGGCCCGGGGCACGGCGACGATGATGATCCTGGGCGACGTGTGCACGCGATCGTGTGGGTTTTGCAACATCAAGACCGGCCGGCCACCCGAGTACGACCTGGACGAGCCGCGCCGCGTGGGCGAGGCGGCGGCGCTCATGCAGCTCAAGCACATCGTGATCACCAGCGTGAACCGCGACGAGCTTCCCGATGGCGGGGCGGAAATCTGGGCCGAGACCATCCGCGAGATCCGTCGGCACAGCCCGGGCACCAGCGTCGAGGTGCTGATCCCGGACTTCTGCGGCGACTGGGACGCGCTGCAGCTGGTGCTGGACGAGCGGCCCGAGATCCTGAACCACAACATGGAATCGGTGAAGCGGCTGTACAAGCACGTGCGGCCGCAGGCGACTTACGAGCGATCGATCGAGCTGCTGCGCCGCGGCAAGGCCCAAGGCCTGACGGTGAAGACCGGGATCATGGTGGGCATCGGAGAACGCGAAGACGAGGTCGAAGAGCTGATGCACGACCTGACCCAGGGCACGCGTGTGTCGGGTGTGGCCGCCGATGTTCCCGCGACCAACCACGACCCCTTTGTCGTGCCCGACCCCGACCGCCACCTGCCTGAAGGCGTCACGCTGGACCGCCAGATCACCGGGGTGGCCAAGCCCCAACTGGGCGAGAAGCTGCGGCGTGGCGGGGTGCTGGTCGAGCAGTCGACCAACCCCCACTGGGGCCACACCGCGCCGGCCAAGGCCGCCGATGCAGCGCCCCGTGTGGCCACCCAGGCCTACCCGGCTGCCACCTGGCCTGGGGTGCACGAAAGCTGCGACATCTTGACCATTGGTCAGTACCTGCAGCCCACCAAGAACCACCTGCCCATCAGCCACTGGGTCACCCCGGCTCAGTTCGTGGAATACAAGCGGCTGGCCGAATCGATCGGCTTTCGCCACTGTGAATCCGGCCCGCTGGTGCGATCCAGCTACCACGCCGACGAGCAGGTGGCCTCGGCCCAGCGGTCCGATGCGTAGCGACCCGGTTTTTGGGGCAAAAACGCGTGCTGGCGAATCCTGCGGCCCGCGGGTATGATCCGCGATCCGACCGAACCCGCTGTGGTGTCCGGACGGAACCCGAACCTACCCGGAAGCGGGTGCCCCAAGGCTTGTTGCGGTCAGTTTGACCGCGGTGCACCACGGGGCATAACGCCCGTATCCCCCAACCGGAGACTCCCCCCATGGCCGATTCCACCCCCAAGCTCTACGAAGGCATGTTCCTGATGACCCAGGGGTCGGTGACCGCTGGCGTCGATTCCGCGATGGACATCATCCGCGGCATGCTGGAACGCGCTGACGCCGAAATCATCCACCTGTACCGCTGGGAAGAGCGCAAGCTCGCCTACCCCATCGCCGGACAGAAGCGTGGCACCTTCTTTCTGACCCACTTCAACGCGCCCCCGCAAGCCATCGCCGCGGTGGAGCGCGAGTGCAACCTGTCGGAAGACGTGCTGCGGGTGATGATGACCCGGGCCGACTACATGGGCGAAACCGAAATGGAACTCGCCAAGAAGGCCTCCGAAGGCCTGCCGGTTGAAGAAGCCGCCGAAGGCGCCGAAGGTGCTGAAGCACCCGCCGCTGAAACCGTCGACGCCTGATCGTCCGCGGTTGTTCCCGGGGCTTTGCCCCTGCACCGATTTTACCTGACTGCCTTGGTCGCGGACCCCATGCGGGGCCGCATGACCCGGGCCACACCTTGCACCTGATTGTGCACCCCGGAGACTTCCCATGGCCAGTTTTAACCGCGTCATCCTGATGGGCAACCTCACCCGCGACCCCGAGGTCCGCTTCTTGCCAAGCGGCATCGCCGTGGCGGACATCGGCCTGGCGGTGAACGACCGCTACCAGGACAAGCAGACCCAGGAATGGGTGGACCGCCCGAACTTCATCGACTGCACCGCTTTTGGCAAGAGTGCAGAAAGCATCGGCAAGTTCTTCACCAAGGGCCGACCGATCCACATCGAAGGCAAGCTTCGTTTTGAGCAGTGGGACGACAAGACCAGCGGCCAGAAGCGCAGCAAGCTCAAGGTGATCATCGACCAGTGGACCTTCTGCGACTCGCGCAACGAAGGCGGCGGCGGTGGTGGTGGCGGAGGCCCCCGCGGCGGCGGAGCTGCCCAGGGCGGCGGCCGCGGCGAATATCAGTCGGCGCCCTCGGGCGGTGACGGCGGCGGCCACCAGGCCATCAACGAAGACGACATCCCCTTCTGAGATTAAGAAAAGGGCTGTGGGCGAGTAACCCCGTGGCCCCTTGAGAAGACACCATCGCTGGCCTCGCCTTGACGGCACGGCCAGCTTTCCGGGACCGCGAGGCGGTTCCACTTTGCTGGCGACCCAACCGCAGAACGCGGAACCGCGGCGCCTAACTTTTTCCCGGCTGATGCCGGAGAGGACAGCTCCCTATGAAGACCATTGAACTGCTGCTGCTGGATACCGTCGACAACTTGGGCATCGTCGGCGACGTGGTGAAGGTGAAGCCCGGCTTTGCCCGCAACTACCTGCTGCCTTTCGGCATCGCCGAAACCCCCACCGAAGAAAAGGTCAAAGCCTTGGCCAGCCGCCGCAAGGAAGTGGCTGCTGAACTCGCGAAGATCGCCACCGAGCAGGCCGCGATGATCGAAAAGCTTTCCGAGCACGAGATCACCATGGAGCGTTCGGCCAACGACGCGGGCATCCTCTTCGGCGGCGTCAGCCAGCACGAGATCGCCGAATCGCTGCGGGCCTCGGGCTTCGCGGTGGAAGACCGCTACGTGCGGATGGGCGAAAACATCAAGCGCTTGGACGGCTACGACATCCCCATCGTGATCAACCGCGATCTCAAGACCGAGGTGAAGCTTTGGGTGGTCAGCGACCAGCCCGAAGAAGAAACCCCCGAGGCCACCGAAGGCGAAGACGAGCCCAAAGAGTTCGTGCCCCGCTTCAACGTGCCCAAAGAAGCCAACATCGACGCGTTCTAAGCGGCCTTGCCGACTTCACGCATCGCGACGAGCCCCGCCGATCCAGGCGGGGTTTTTTTGTGCTTTTGTGCGGCGGGTACAGGTGGCCGCAAGGCGGGAAATGGGCGTTCGGGGCCTCAGCACCGGCGCAGCCGTTGCAGACCGGCGCCCGCCGTGTGGCGGGCGGTGCATTGGGCCGGCGCGGCAGGATTCTGAATTGTTCTGTGTAGCGTCTGGTTTTTTACACGAGTTGATTCATGAGCAAGCACGAAAAAAGCAAGAAGCAGCGCAGGAAACGCATCGAGCGTCTGTGGGGCGTGGACGCCATGGCTCTGGGCTTGCTGGGGATCACCGCACTGATGGTGCAGGCGGCCTTGCGCGAGGCCGGTGCGACGCAGGCGTGGGCGGTGTTCGTCGCCGCGGGGGCGGGCGCGGTGGGGCTTGGCATGCTGATGCGCTACGCCCCGGCCCGTCAGGTGGTGATGCTGACCCTGGCTCTGGTGCTGATGATTGAGGTGGTGGTGTTTTCAGGCACCATGCAGCCTGGCGTGGCGCTGGCGGATATCGGCTCGAATTTTTTTCAGGGCGAGACCTCGCCCTCGGCCACGGCGCTGGGCCGCTTGGCGGCCGCGGGCCTGTTTCTGATTTACCTGGTGCGTCCCCGCGTGGCGAAGGCGTTTCGTCACTAAACCCTTGGCGTGGGGCCCGGCGGCCACGGGCCTGCGGGGCCCGCGGGGCTTAAAAGCCACGGCGCCACAAAAACCCTTTTGCATTTTGAAACGATCCGCGTGTCGCGTGCGTCTTAGGGGGTGGGCGTGCAGTCGGTTTGGCTTCGTCCGGCCTGCGAGCGGTTTGCGTACAGGTTCTTAGGCCATACCCAAGGTCTCGTTGTCGTGCGGGGTCAGGTCGTGGCCTGCTTCGCTGGTGACCTGGTTGAGCACGGCACGGAACTCTGCGGGGGTGGCGGCTTGCATGCAGCGCTGCCGCGTGTCCGAGGCGTCGAAGGTTTTGGCGATCAAGGCCAGCATCTCGATTTGGGTGTCGGGCTGATCGGTGGGGGTAAGGATCAAAAAGATCAGCCGCGAGAGCTGGCCGTCGGCGGCGTCGAAGTCCACTCCCTCGCGGCAGCGGGCCACCAGCACCTGGGGCTTGGCCAGCCCGTCGACGCGGGCGTGGGGCACGGCCAGGCCGTGGGGCAGGGCGGTGTGCATCGCCTGCTCGCGGGCCCAGACTGCGCGGAAGAGGTCGGTGGCGTCTTGGCCGGGGTTGCACTCTGCCGCGCGGCGGCACAGCACGCTGAGCACCTCGCGGATGGTGCCCGACCCGGGGTCGAGCACGACGTGTTTGTCGCTGAGCATGGTGTGCAGCTGGCGCTGGGTTTTGAGCTTGAGCACGATCTGCATGGCGGGGCCTGCCAGCAGGCTGGTGGCCAGGGCCATGATGACAATGGCGACCAAGAGCTCGTCGGTGATCAGGCCGGCCTGATAGGCCAGCTGGCCCAAGATGATGCCCACAGCGCCCTGGGCGGCCATGCCAAAGCCCACACCCAGCGACTCGCGGCGGGAGAGCCCCGCGAGGGTGGCCCCCAGCCAGCAGCCGCTGACCTTGCCGATCAAGGCAACGGCCAGCACGACGCCCACCGCGGTGGCGTCGAAGCTGGCGACAAAGTCGATCCGCAGGCCGATGCTGGCGAAGAAGACCGGGGCGAACACGTTGGTGACGAACTGGTGGATGGTGTCGCGGGTGCGCTCGCGCAGGTGGTGGCTGTCGCCGATGGCCACGCCGGCAATGAAGGCACCGAAGATGCTGTGGATGCCCAGGTATTCGGTGAAGGCCGCGCACAACAGGGCGATGACGAATACCACCCCCAACACGCCGCCGGGGTAGCTCCAGCGGCTCTGCACGTAGGGCATGCTTTTGTGGGCCAGCCAGCGGCCCACGGTCATCATGAGGCCCAGGAACAGCAGGGTGAGGCCGATGGTGATCGCCACGCTGGCGCCCCCGCCCGCCGCGGCCGCGGCGTGGTCGCCGTGCCCGCCCACGGGCATGAGCGCCAGCACGACGGCAAAGCCGATCCAGCCCACCAGATCGTTGAGCATGGCCGAGCTGATGACCAGCATGCCCATGTCGGACCGCGCGAGGTTGAGGTCCATCAGGATCTTGGCGATCACCGGCAGGGCGGTGATGCTTAGCGCGATGCCCACAAAAATGGCCAGCGGCAGGCGGAGGTTGTCGGGCAGCTCGGGGTCGGCCCCCAGCAGCGTGGGCACGAACCAGCCCAGCGAGCAGCCGATGGCCATGGGGATCACGATGCCGAAGGCCGAGACGCTGAGCATGGCCTTGCCTTGGCGCCACACGGTCGACAGATCGACTTCGAGCCCGACCACCAGCAGCAGCAGCGTGGCCGACATGAGGATGAAGCCCTCTTCGGCGATGGCGATGGGGCTGCCGGGCTCGGTGGGGAACAGCCAGACGTAGGCCTCGGGGGCGAAGGCCCCCAGCACGGTCTTGCCCAGCAGGATGCCCGCGAGGATCTCGCCCAGCACCGCGGGCTGGCCGAGTTGGCGGGCCCACTCGCCCATCAGGCGGGCCAGGCCCAGTAGCACCGCCATGGCCAGCAGCAGCCGCGTGACCTGGGCGGGTTCGAGCGATGCGGCGGCGAGCAGATGCGACATAGAAGCGGGAGTCCTAGCGAAAAGGGCGTCGAAGGGGCTACAGGATAAGCCGTGGGCGGTTCAGGGGCTTGCGACGCGGGGCTTAAGAAGAGGATGTTGGGGCCGCTGGCGGGTCAAGTGTGGCGGCGCGGGGGGCGATAAAGCCGTTTTAGACCGCGTTGTCTCAGGAATCTCTGCGATGGAACACCCTCTTGTTTACCAGCCTTCGGGGCGTTTGGCCCCGCTGACGGTGCCGCAACTGCTGGGGGGCGGGTTGGTGGCCGGTGTGCTCGTGGGGGCGGCGTATGGCGTGGCCGCGTGTTTGAACCCCTTGAAGATGGCGAATCCGCTGATCCTGATCGCCGCGGGGCTGGTGTTGGCTACGGTGATGCGGGCGGTGGTGCGGTGGGCCAAGTGCCGCAACCCGTGGTTGGCGGCCGGCGGCGGGGCCGTGGCCGGGGCCGCCGCGGTCTACGCGTCGTGGGTGGCCTGGATCTTCGCGCTGGCCGGCGGGTCGGCCGAGAGCTTGTTTTTTGGCCCCGGGCAGCTGCGGGTGCTGGCGGGCCTGCTGGCGGTGGACGGCGTGTGGTCGGTGCTGGGCATGTCGGTGAACGGGACGGCGTTGCGGGCGCTGTGGACGGGCGAGGGGATGCTGCTGGTTGCGCTCGCCGCGGTGTGGCCGGCGCTGATGGTGCTGCGGACCCCCTACAGCGAAGACGACGGCAGCTGGGCCGTGCAGCACGAGACGATGAAGTTCAGCGAGATTAAGCCCGGCCGCCGCGAGGCTTTCACCGGCGCGCTGCGCCGCGGGTCTTTCGGCGGGTTGGCCCAGCTCAAGCCCGCACCCGACGGGGCGGCCTGCTTCACCGCGTGCACGCGTCGTTTTGGCAAAGACTCCGGGCCGCTGGTGTTTTTGACGCTGGTGAGCGTGGACACAAAGGCCCAGCCCAGCGGAAAGCTGGTGATGACCTCGACCCAGCTGACCCGCAACCTGGCGGTGGAAACCGCGGTGTGGACGAAGATGCGTGATCAGGTGGCCCAGGCCGCGGCCCCAACGCGTACGCCCGTTGCGGCGCCCCCGACCGCGCCCCAGCCCGCACCCTCGTCCGCTTCCCAGTCCGCTTCCCAGACCGCGGCGTCGCCAGCGTTCAAAGCCGCCCCGGCGCCAGCGCCCGATGCCGCTTCTGCGGCCCCCAACTTCTTGCCGCCGACGGATCTGGACGACCGCACCGCGAGCCCCAACGGGCTTCCGGGCATGCCCCCCGCAGCGTGACGGGGGTTAGTGCCCTTCGCTTTGGGCCGAGGTCGCCAAGGCGGCCCGCAGCGTCGGCCATGTAGGTGGGGAAAAGCCACTGATACACCTGAACGTTGGCGCTGTTTTCCCCGCCCATGAGCGCGGGATTGCCCAGCACCGTGGCGCCCAGCAGCACGCCGAAGGCGAGCAGGAAAACGGTGATCTGGCCGGCCGTAAGCGGGCCGACGGTGGGCGCCGCTTAATCCAAGCGCAGCTTGACCACCAGTTTGACCGTGGCTTCGGGCGGCCCGCTGAGCGGGAGTTGCCCCGGGGCGTGCACGTCTTCGGGGCGGTAGATCACCAGATGCCCGGCGGTGAGATCGAACCAGGTGGGCGTGAGCGCATCGGCGGGGGGCTCGTAAAACGCGGCGTCTTTGGCCGCGTCGTAGGGTGTTTTGATCGCCGGGGCGTGCTGGGCATCCAGCCAGCCGTGGGCCTCGGCGCCGCGGCAAACAAACTGCACGTCGGCGTAGCGGCGGTGGGTCTCCCACACGACCTGGTGGCGTTCTTGCGGTGCCGGGACCTTGTGCTCGGCGATGGCAAACAGCCGCTCGCCGTCGATCTCGACCCGCCCCTCAGGCGGCGGGTTGTCGGCAACGGTCCGCAGCCAGGCAAAGGCGTCGGCCAGGCCCGGGATCAGGGCGGCGGCGGGGTCGGCGTGGTCGAGGGTGGTGAGGAGCATTTTTGGGGAAGGCGTTAGGGGTTAGGGCTTAGGCGTTAGGAAGAGCGCTGACGCGGGTGCTGTGGGTGTTCGGGACGGCAGGGCTTTTGGTGAGTCGAGTTCCATCGCAGCTGATGTGGGTGTGCCAGTCGATTTGCCTTCCCGGAGATATTGGCGTTCCGCTTGCGTCAGGCTAACGCCTAGGACCTAACGCCTAACGCCTCTCGGCGGAGCCGCGCCTACTCGTACCGCTGGCCATCCACTTCAACCCAGCCGCCTTCGCGCCACTGCTTGGGGTCGTGGTGGGTCCAGTGCACCGCGCCGCCCAGGTCGTTGTATTCGTACTCGCCTTTGAACTTGATGCGGTCGCCCTCGCGGCACTTGATGTACGGCGCCAGGTCGATGTTGTGGGCCAGCTTGATGGTGATGTCCGTGCGGTCCACTTCGACCAGCAGGCGCTGGTGGCGGCTGCCTTCGTTGTCGTCGGGCAGGCACTTCACGATGATGCCCGTGTCGGTGATGATCTGGTCGCTTTGGCGGGCGGCGTGGCAGCGGCCCACCGGCGAGACCGAATCGCGTGGCGCAGAGCTAGACGCCCCGCGGGGTGCGGTGGTGGTGGAGCTGCGCTCGGACGCGGTGGATCCGCCCACCCGCTTGCGGGCCTTGGCGGGCGCGACCGTCGGGGCGGCGGACTTGGAGCCCGTGTCGCCGCCTTTTTTGCCGCGGAAAAACTTGAGGATCAGCGGCAGCAGCATCGTGACGACGCGTATGAGGGTGCGTTGGGTGGAACGGTTCATAAAGACATCATAAAGGGCCAAGTAAAAACCCGCGGCCTGAGGCCGCGGGTGAGAGGGACGCCTGAGGTGGATGGCGTGTTTTTAGTGGGTCACCAGCGGGTCCAAAGTCTTGGCCTGATCGACCCAGCCCTGAACGGTTTTTTCGGAGGGCAGCGAGCGGACCAGCTTCTTGGCTTCGTTGACCTCGGTCATCTTGGCGGTGAGGTTGTCGGCCCGGCGGTTGCGCAGCTCTTTGACCGTGTCCACGCCCGCGGCTTCCAGCAGCTCGCTGTATTCCTCGCCCACGCCCTTGATGCGCATCAGGTCGGCCATGTTGGTGAACTTCAGCAGCTCGGCTTCGGACAGGCCGGTGCTTTCGGCGGTGCTCTTGCGGCCAGGCTTAGCGCAGCAGGCCTTTAGAAGGTCATCGGTGGTGGTGATACCGGCTTTGGCCAGCGCTTCTTTCTTCGCGGGGCCGATGCCTTCGATTTCGTCGATTTTGTAAGCCATGGGGGTAAGCCTTTCGCAGGGAGTGCAAGGGTAGAGATGATTCGGGGCCGCCAACGCCGGGGCCAAAGGGAATCTCAGAAGGGTTTAAACGTCTGTGCGAACCATTTTAAGGTCTTTCCCTGAGCGTGTTGACGCACGCAAGGGGCAAGCACCGGGGCAAGCACCTGGGGCAAGCACCGGGGCTTAGAAAAACTTCAGCCAGATCCACAGCACCACCACCAACACGATGAACACGCCCACAGTGATAAGGATGCGCTTTCGCTTGCGGGCGTCGTCCTGGGCCTGCTCCAGCGCAGCGCGTTTGCGCTGGTCTTCGCGGGCCATCCGCGCCTTGGCAGGGCTGACCGCCAGCGGCTCGTTCGCCGCGGTGGACGGGGCGTCGTCGGCGGGGGCCGGGTCGCCTGCGGGGGGGGGGGCACGACAGACC
>JALZVY010000149.1 GCA_023300125.1 Phycisphaera sp. | reverse complement strand
AGGTACTCGGCGTAGTCGTCGGCGTCGAAGTATTTCTTGGCCAGCTTGCTGACGTCGTGGCCCATGGTCACGCACTGCAGGCCCAGCACGTCGCGCTCGCCGCCGTCGATCGGCTTAAAGAAGTCGCTGATGCACAGGCGTTTGCGGTCTTGCTGGCGGGGGAAGCGGGTGAAGCGGTTGATCTCTTTGTCGTGGTCTTCGGGGTCGAAGACCACCAGGTCGTCTCCGTCGCTGTTCACCGGCCAGTAGCCGTAAACGACCTGCGGGTGCAGGACGTTGTCCTCTTTCATCAGCGTCTTGTAGCGTTCCAAGATCGGCCGCACGGTGTCTTCGATCTGACGGTCGTAGTCGGCGCTGGACTTGTCGCCGCGGACAAACTGCCACTGGCTTTTGAAGAGCGCCGCTTCGTTGATGAAGGGGTAGATCTGTTCCAGCGGCACGTGGTCGACCACGCGTGAGCCCCAGAAGGGCGGGGTGACGGTGGGCAGGTCGGTTTTGATGTCCGATTTCGCGGGCAGCTCGGCCACGGCGGTGTCGCCTTTGCGCTCGGCGGCCTTGGCGGTCAGCTCGGCCACTTTGGCGGTTTGCCGGTCGCGTTTGTCTTTGCGGGTTTCGATCTCGGCGTCGAGTTCGTCGGCCCGGCCGTTGGCCAGGTAGTCCATGAGGCGCAGGCCTTCAAAGGCGTCGGTGCCGTGGAACACGCGGCCGGCGTAGGTGTCGCGCAGGTGGCCTTCGCAGTAGCTGCGCTGCAGCGCCGCGCCGCCCAAGATCATGGGCACGTCGATTTTGAGCTCGTTGAGCTCTTTGAGGTTTTCTTCCATCACGTTGACGGATTTCACCAAGAGCCCCGACAGGCCGATGGCGTCGGGCTTGGTTTCGTTGAACTTGGCCACGATCTCGTTGATGGGCACCTTGATGCCGATGTTGTGGACGGTGTAGCCGTTGTTGGTGAGGATGATGTCCACCAGGTTTTTGCCGATGTCGTGCACGTCGCCGCGCACGGTGGCCAGCAGCATGGTGCCCTTGGTGGATCCCGCGACGCGGTCCATGAAGGGTTCCAGCTCGGCCACGGCGGCCTTCATGACCTGGGCAGACTGGAGCACGAAGGGAAGCTGCATCTGCCCGCTGCCGAAGAGCTCGCCCACGACCTTCATGCCGTCCAGCAGGTGGTCGTTGATGATTTCCAGCGGCGGGTAATTGTCGCGGGCCTCGGTCAGGGTTTCGGAAAGGTTCTTCTTCTCGCCGTCGATGATGTGCTTGCGCAGGCGTTCTTCGAGCGGCAGGTCGGCCATGTCCACCTTGGTGGACTGGGCCTCGGCCCCGTCGGGGTAGAAGTTGATGAAGATCTGCAGGGGGTCGGTGGTGGTGCTGCCGTCTTCGAGGGTGACCGGTTCGCTTGGCGGGCGGTCGTAAAGCAGGGCGATCGCGGCGTCCCACTGGGCGTCGTCGATGCGGTTCTTGGGCAGGATCTTGCTGACGTGCAGGATCGCGCTGGTCATGCCTGCTTGGGTGAGCTCGTAGAGGAAGGCCGAGTTGAGCACCTGCCGGGCGGCGGGCTTGAGCCCGAAGCTGATGTTGCTGAGCCCGCAGGTGATCTGGCATTCTGGGAAGGTCTCACTGATCAAACGCGTGCCTTCGATGGTTTCCAAACCGCTCTTGCGGTCTTGGTCCATGCCGGTGCTCACTGGCAGCACCAGGGGGTCGAACATGAGGTCGGCCGGGGCCAGGCCGTGGGTGTTGACCGCCAGGTCGTACATGCGCTGGGCGATCGCGAGCTTGCGCTCGCGGGTGCGGGCCATGGCGTTTTCTTTGTCTTCGTCGATGGTGCCCAGCACCAGGCCCGCGCCGTAGCGCTTGGCCAGCAGGCACATCTCGGCAAATTTCTCTTCGCCGTCTTCGAGGTTGGCGCTGTTGATGATGCACTTGCCGCCGGCGCATTTCAGGCCCGCTTCGATGGTGGCGGGCTGGGTGCTGTCGAGCATCAGCGGGGCGTTGACCTGCTGCACCAGCAGGCTGACGATGCGGCGCATGTCCGCCACGTTGTCACGGCCCGCGTAGTCCACGTTCACGTCGATGACGTGGCTGCCCTCACGGACCATGTCCTTGGCCAGGCTCATGATCTCGTCGTCGTTTTCTTCTTCGAGCAGCCGCTTGAACTTGCGGCTGCCCGACGAGTTGGTCCGCTCGCCCACGTTCAGGATGCTGTTGTCTTGGCGGTACTCGACCGCGCCCATCAGCGAGGCGATCTGCGGCTTGTAGGCGTCTTTTTCGTGCGTGCCGGGGGCGGTGTTGAGGCCGACTTTTTCGACCAGGGCCGCGATGTGGCCCGGGGTGGTGCCGCAGCAGCCCCCGACGATGTTGAGCCCGTACTGGTTGACGAAATCCGAGACTTTTTCGGCGAAGGGTTCGCTCTGCAGCGGGAACACGGTCTTGCCTTCGACCAGCAGCGGCAGCCCGGCGTTGGGCAGCAGGCTGATGGCCCGGGGCCAGTGCTTGGCGAGGTACTGCACGTGCTCGGCCATCTCGGTGGGGCCCGTGGCGCAGTTCATGCCCAGGCTGAGGATGGGGAAGTCGCGCAGGGCCGCCAC
>JALZVY010000148.1 GCA_023300125.1 Phycisphaera sp. | reverse complement strand
GCTGGGCCAGCGCCTCAAGCGCCGCGACCCGCAACGCCCGGGGCTGACGGTCCGACCACAGCGTGCGCGTCAGCGCCAGGGCGTCGCCGGGTTGATCGGGCGCCGCACGCCACTTGCGCACCGCCTGCACCCGCCGCTTGGTCCCGATCTCGGGGTCGGGCTCGCTCAGCCGCGTGGGCACCTGTGGCCGCGGCGCTTCACAGCCGCCGGCCCACCCCAGGCCAAGCACGAGCGTTACCGCCAACGCAACCCGCGCCCGCATACGCGGGGTCGGGCGGTGTGACCGTTGGTGGATCTTTAAAACTTGCATCGTGTCTCCCTCACGGCGCGCGGCGTGCATCATCATGATCGCGTCAACGGATTTAGCGCAGCTGCATGCGGTAACTCAGCCGCGCTTGCCCCAGGTCTTCGAGATAAGTTCGCACCGCTTCGGCCGACAGATCCGTCGGCCACGCCGCGGCCGGGCTGCGGCGAACGCCCAGCAAACCCTTCAACCCGCCGTCGCGCCGCACGCGGGTGACGTGGGGGGTGACCCCCTCGCCCACGTTGGCCAGCTCGGCCGCTTTGTCGATGGCCTGCTCCAGGTATCCCACCGCATCGATCAGGCCCGCGTCCAGCGCCTCTTGGGCGGTGTACACCGTGCCGGTGGCCAACGCCTCGACCTGCGGGCGAGAAAGGTTCTCCCGCCCCTGGTCCACCACCTCGACGAAGCGCTCCCACGCGCTGTTGATCAGCCGCTTGAGCACCGCTTCGCTGCCGCGTCCCGCGGGCGTCAGCGTGCCGTCTTCCTCACGCCAATTCTTAAACAAGTCGTTGGCCACGGCTTTGTCGGGCGACCCGTCGGCCACCACCGTGTTCATTTCAATCCCGCTGCGCCGGGCCAAGGTTTCAAGCGCGGGCACCTGGGCGATCACCCCGATGCTGCCGGTGATGCCCGTGGGCTCGCACACGATCGCGTCGCTGGACGCCGCCATGTAATACCCGCCGCTGGCGGCCACGGATCCGAAGCTGGCCACCACCGGCACGTCTGGCCGGCGGATCTGAAAACGCCGGACCGCGTCCCACATGCGGTCGGACGCGCTGACCCCGCCCCCGCCCGAATTCACCCGCAGCACCACCGCGCTGGGCGGCGCGTCGGACAGGCTACCCATCGCGCTGGCAAAATAACTCGCCATCGCGTCGTCGATGCCCCCCTGCACGGGCACCACCACAATCCGCGCCCCGTGGTCGCCGGCCTGCAACACCTCTTCGCTGCCCATGGCGGTCAGCGAGCCCACCGACGCACCGGCCAGCAGCAGATTCAGCAGCAACGAAAACGCCAGCAGCCCGGCCAACAGCAGCGCCACCACCCAGAGCCCCCGGCCGCGTCGCGGCGGCCCAGGAGAGCCAAAGGCCGCGGGGGTCATGCCCGGCGGGGGCATCGGTGGGCGGGCATCGGTCATGGGGCGGGGGTCCAGAGGGGGCGGGCCCAGGGGCGAATCAACAGGCGCGTCGCGTGTCGGTTTCGCATCGGGTTGGTGCGGTGGAAGATCAGGCATGCAGGGCGTCAGATTACGTCCTCTGCGCACGGCCCGCCGGCACCGCCCAGGTCCAACGGGCCCCACGGGCGGACTATCATCTCACACCATGACCCAACACCTCCACATCGACCCGTTCAGCGGCGTTGCCGGCGATATGTTCCTTGGCGCCCTCACCGACCTGGGCGTCGATGCAGACGCGGTTCAGAGCGCCTTGGCCCCGCTGAAACTCAGCCCCGCGTGGAGCCTGCGCACCCGCCGGGTCGAGCGGCACGGCATCGGGGCCGTGGATCTGCGGGTGGAGGTGGACGACCCGCCCGCAGGGGCTCACACCCACACCCACAGCCACACGCACGACGATCACGGCCACAGCCACGACCACAGCCATACCCACGATCACACGCACGACCACGCGCATTCGCATTCGCATTCGCATTCGCATGGCCACACGCACGACCACGGCCATTCGCACACCCACGCGCACGATCACGATCACGAACACGTCGGCCACACCGCCATCGTGGGCATGATCGACCAACTCGCCAGCCACCACGGCCTGCCCCCCCGGGCCCGCGAGCGTGCCCTGAAGGTCGTCACCTTGCTGGGCGAAGCCGAGGCCCGCGTGCACCAAAAACCCCTGGACCAAGTCCACTTCCATGAAGTGGGCGCGGTCGACTCGATCGTCGACCTGCTGGGCACGGTCATCGCCCTAGAGCAGCTGGGCATCGACACCCTCAGCTGCGGCTCGCTGCCCATGGGCCGCGGCTTTGTGAAGTGCGCCCACGGCCTCATGCCCCTGCCCGCCCCCGCCACCGCCTACCTGCTCGAAGGCCTGCCCACCCACGGGGTGCAGCGCACCGGCGAGCTGGTCACCCCCACCGGCGCCGCGCTGGTGCGTGGCCTGTGCGAAAGCTTTGGCCCGCCCCCGCCCATGACCCTCGCCGGGGTGGGCTACGGCGCTGGCGACCGCGAAGACCCCGACGTGCCCAACCTCCTGCGTCTGATGCAGGGCACGCGCGACGTGGCCCGCACGCGCACCGGGGCGCCACCGCTTCCTGCGCCGGCCCCCAGCCCGTGACGCATCTCGCGCTCATCGTCACCGCCTTACTGCTGTTTCTCGCCGACGACTTCGCCGCCGCGCGTGATGTCACATTCAACGCAGCCCCCCACGCCACCCCGGGCCCAGGCCTGGGCCTGCCTGCCCTGGCCGCGATCGTGTGGCTGCCCAAACTCGCCGTGATCGCCTGGGCTGTGTGGCGTGGACGCGTGGCCGCCGCGCGCCTGGGCGGGCCACGCACGCAGCGCGCGTACGCCGGGTTCAACCGCCTCACCACCGCCCTGCCGCTGATCGCCGCAGCGCTCTTCGCCCTGGACCTGTGGGCCGGGGCGCTGGTGCGCGTACGTGAACAGGTCGGCAACCTGGTCTTGATCGACGAATGCGCCGTGTGGCTGCCCACCCTGGGCATGCTCCTCGCAGGCCACGCCGCCCGCTACCCGGTCGAGCGTCGCCTGCGCGAATCCCAGCTCATCCGCCGGGCCGACCGCGGCCTGCCGCTGCACCCCGTGCCCGGCCCGGCCGCCTGGATCCTGGGCCGCGCTCGGCAAGACTTGGGCCTGCTGCTGGTGCCCCTGCTCATGCTGATGGGCTGGGGCGAAGCGGTGTTGCAGCTCACCGAATCCGGGCGCATCGGCCCCGCCTTGGGCCTGTGGCTGGGGCCGGTGGGCACCGTGGTCGTGCTCGTCTTCGCCCCGGTGGCCATCCGCCACGCGCTGGACACCACGCCGCTGTCGGCCGGTGTGCTGCGCGACAACCTCTTGACCCAGTGCGGCCAGCACCGCGTGCGTGTGCGCGAACTCCTGGTGTGGCGCACCCACGGCAGCACCCTCAACGCCGCGGTCACCGGGCTGATCCCCCAGACCCGCTACATCCTGCTCACCGACGCGCTCATCGAAGAACTGCCCCCCGCGCAGCTGCACGCGGTCATGGAGCACGAACTCAACCACGCACGCCACCGCCACCTGCCCACCCTGCTGATGGTCGCCGCGGCGCTGCTCACCGCCCTCACCGCCGCGGGCGAGGGCCTGGTCCAACACCTGGCCCCGCTGCTGCGCGGTGGCCGCAGCCTCTGGCTCGACGGGGTCGTGGCCGCGGCAAGTCTGGGCCTGGGCGCCGCCGCTTTCGGCTGGGCCTCGCGGCGCCTTGAACGCCAAGCCGACACCCCCCGCGTCCCCGGCTTTTCGCCCGAGCCCGAGACCGAGACCGAATCCGAGACCGTCTCCGCGCCCGCCGCGCCCCACCCACCGATCTACACCGCCACCGACATCTACCCCATGCTCGCGGCCCTGGGCCAGGTCGCCGCCCACGCCCACCTCAACCCCCGGCGCTTCAGCTGGCGCCACGGATCCATCCACTGGCGTCAAACGTATCTCCGTGGTCTGGTGGGCACCCCGGTCGCCGCAGCCACCATCCACCATGTGGTCCGGCGCATCCAGATCGCCGCGGTGCTGCTGCTGACCGCAGGGGTTGCCGCGCTGTGGTGGATGCCCCTGGCCTAACCCGCCCCAAGTCGCCCCAAGCCGCCCGCTGCCCGCTGCCCGCACTACGCTATCCCCTCTGCTCTCCTGTCTCTGCCCCCCTGTCTCTGTTCCCCCGCCGCCCCCCTCAGCCCCCTGCCCCCATGCCCATCCCCTTCACCAAAATGCACGGCCTCGGCAACGACTACGTCTACGTCGACGGCTTCACCCACCCCTTGGCCGATCCCGCCGCGCTCGCGGTCACCCTGGCCAACCGCAACTTCGGCATCGGCGGCGACGGGCTGATCCTCGCCATGCCCCCCGAGCCGGGCGTCGACGCCCACGCCCGCATGCGCATGTTCAACGCCGACGGCAGCGAAAGCGAGATGTGCGGCAACGGCATCCGCTGCGTCTGCAAACTCGTGCACGACCACGGCCTGGGCGACGCACCCACCGCCAAGCCCATGCTCATCCAAACCGGCAACGGCGTGCTCAGCCTCGACTACACCCTCGACGCCCAAGGCAAGGTCGATCAGGTCACCGTCGACATGGGCCAGCCCATCCTCGACCTGCCCGCCATCCCGGTCGACCCAGCCCACATCGATTCCGCCCTGGACGGCTTTCGCTACGTGAGCATGGGCAACCCCCACGCCGTGGGCTTTGTCGACGCCGACGCACTCACCGCCCCGGACCGCGCCCAGCGCGGCGCGGCGATCGAAACCCACCGGGCCTTTCCCAACCGCATCAACGCCCACCTGGTGTACGTGCGCAGCCCCACCGAAGTCGCCGTCTACCACTGGGAACGCGGCAGCGGCGCCACCCTCGCCTGCGGCACGGGCGCCTGCGCCGTCGCCGTCGCCGGCGTGCTGGCCGGGCTCACCCATCGCACCATCACCGCCCACCTCCCGGGCGGCCCACTCGAACTCGAATGGCGCGAAGGCGGCCCCCACGACAACCACGTCTTCATGACCGGCCCGGCCACCGAAGTCTTCACCGGCGTCTGGCCCGGGTAACACCGCCCACGCGATCCCGTGACCGTGGCGGGCATGCCCGCGCGCCACCAAACCCGCGGTGGCATTCACCCGGGATCGGGCGCCGCCGGCGGCGCGTCGCCCTCCACCGCGGGCGATTCGGGCACAAGTGGCCCCGCCGCGTCGAGTTCTTCCACCGTCCAAGGCTTCACCCGCCCGGGGTAAGCCTGCTGCACCGCCAGCACCTGGTCCACGGTCACCGGTCCGCCGGTGTTGCGCCAACTGCCGCGGATATACGTCAGCACCGCGGCCATTTCTTCGGGCGTCAGCCGGCTGCTCAGCCCCGCCATGGGCGCGTTGTAGGTCACGCCCAGCGCCTGGGTCTCGCCCACCAGCCCGTGGCTCACGATCCTGATCAGGTCCGTGGGGTCGGCCACGCTCAAATCCGGGTTGGCACGCAAAGGCGGAAACGCCTTGACCACCCCCACCCCGCCTTCTTGATGACACGTCACGCACGACGCCGAGCGGTGATACACCGCCTTGCCCAAGGCCATCACCTCAGGGTCGGCCCGGGGGTGGCCGCCCGTGTCGCCGCAGCCGGTCAACCCCAGCAAAGCTCCGACCCCAACGACCCCAACGACCGCGACGCGGGCGCGGAGAGACTGCACAAACGGGGGGCAAGACGGGGGGCAAGACATGGCGCAAAAGAGGGGGCAAGACATGGGTGGGCACTCAGTCGTCGTCATCGTCGAAAAAAGTTTGTTTCGCAGTGTCGCGCGCCGCGGCGGCCCGCTGGTGATGCCGCAGCGCCGCCAGCATCTCCGCGTCGCCGGGGCGGGTCAGTTTCAAAAGCGCCGTATCACCGGGCACCAGATGCACCGGCACGCCCAGCGCCGCCACCCGCGAGGCATCATCGGTGGCCGCCGCCGCCGGGTCGTCGGCCTGGCCCGCGTTGGCATAAGCCCGATGCAGCAGCGCGGCGGTGAACACCTGCGGGGTCTGCACCGCGAACACCCCGGCCCGGTCCAGCCCGCCGGTCACCGGGCGGGCGCCCTGTGCGCCTTCACCGCCCGGGCCCGTGTCGTGGCCCAATCCCAAGATGGCGTCGGCCCGGTCTGCATCGGGCCGGTCCACCGGGTCGCCCGCGTGCACCAAGGTGTCGGCCACCGGCAGCCCGGGCACCACGGCCTCAAAGTGCGCCGCGGCTCCAAACACCCGGTCGATGAGTGTTTGACTCACCAGCGGCCGCGCCGCGTCGTGCACCGCGATGTGGGTGGCCTGGTCGCTCACATGCGCCAAAGCCTTCACCACCGTCTGCCAGCGGTCCGCGGTGCCCCCCGCCACCCGCGTCACCCCCAAGTCGTCAAGCCGCTCGCCATAGCGGTTGTTGAAATCCTCCAACCGGTCCGGGGCCACGGCCAAGATCACCTGCACCACATCGGCCCGCCCACAAAAAGCCGACAGCGCGTGCATAAACACCGGCTTGGAATCCAGCAGCATCTCGATCTTGCTGGGCGGGGGCATAAACCCATCCACAACGCTGGGCTGCCCCGCGGCGAAGCGCTGCCCAAGCCCCGCCGCAGGCACGATGACAGCGACCCGCAGGTCGGCGGCGGCGGCGTGGTCGTCGTCGTTCAAGTCGTCAAGAATGCCCATGCACGCAGTCTACGAGCCAAGCGTGTGGCGGTGCCTGGGTCCGCGCAACACACGCCCAAACGAACCCACCCTTTACTTCACCACCAGCGTGGAGGGCATCAGCGTCAGCACCCGCTCGTGCTGCAAAAGCATCAGGCCGTCGGCCACCGCAGCGGCCTGGGCGTAGGCACCCTCGCCCACCACGCGGCGCAGGGTCTCACGCAGGGCCGCGGTGGCCGACCCGCCGGCCAAAGGAGCGCTCAGCCCCCCGCCGAAGACTTCGTTGAGGTAATCGCCCAGGGCCAAAGGCCCGGGCATGTGCACCACGTCGTAGCTGCCTTCGCCCAGGTCCAGCTGCGCCGCCAGGTCGGCCAGGGCCACGCCGACCCCGCCATGGTCGTCGGCCAGGCCGTTGGCCACGCTCTGGGTGCCGGTGAAGAGCATGCCTTCGTCCACGGCTTCGAGATCCGGCAGGGCGTCGCCGCGGCCTTCGCGCACGCGGTCTTTGAACTGCTCGTAGGTCAGGGTCATCGCCTCGCGTAACAGCTCGCGCTGGTCGTCGGTGAACGGGTCCACGCTGCTAAACAAATCCGCCCCGGGACCGCGGGTGCGGCGGTGGACTTTCACCCCGGCCCAGTCGTACAGGCCCGCGAAGGTCATCTTGCCCGCCACCACACCGATGCTGCCCAAGATGCTGTGCGGCTGCACATAGATGCGGTCGGTCGCGCAGGCGATGTAGTAGCCGCCGCTGGCGGCCATGTTGCCGATCACACACACCACGGGTTTTTCGGCCTGCAACTCGCGGACCGACTGCCAAATCACCTCGCTGGCCAGCGCACTGCCGCCGGGCGAATCCAGGCGGATGACCACACCCTTGATGTTGTCGTCCAAGAGCGCGTCTTCAAGCGCCGCGGTCATGGTGCGGCTGCCGATGGTGCTCTGGGACATAAAGCCCCCGGCCACCTCGCTGTCGCCCGAGTAAATCGGCCCCTCGGCGTGCAGCACCGCCAGCGTGCTGCGGGTGGTGCGCTGCTCGGGCTCGGCGAAGATCGCGCTAAACAGCGCAAAGGGGTTGTCCGTGTCCAGCCCCCCGCTGTCCGCGGCGCCCATCTCGGTGTCCCACTCCCAGTGGTCACCAAAGGCCGCTTCGGTGGCGGCGGTCAGGTCACGCGACACCAGCCGATCCACCAGCCCGGCTTTGACCAGCTGCACGTCGGTCATGGTCAGGCTCTTGATAAAAAGCCCTTCGAATTCGGCACGGGTCCAGCCGCGGTTGGCACAGATGCGATCCACCATCTGGCCGTAGATCCCGTCCAGCAGCCCGTCGAAGTTTTCACTCCAGGCCTCGGACGGTCCGTTGCGCATGAACTGCTCGTCGGCGCCTTTGAACCGGCCGATCTGCACAAAGTCGGGCTTCACCCCCACTTTTTCCAGAGTGTCGGCCAAGAACATCTCTTCGACGGCGATGCCCGTAAGCCACATCGATCCTTTGTGCTGCAGCAGCACGCTGTCTGCCGCGCTGGCCAGCAGGTAATCCCGCAGTTCGTAGGCCTCGGCAAAAACCATCACATGCTTGCCCGCGGCCCGGGCCGCGCCCAGCGCATCGGCAATGGCCGTGATCTGAGTCAGCGTCAGCGGAGCCTGGTCCAGGGCCACCACCAGCCCCGCGTAAGCCGCGTCGTCGGCCACACGCTGGATCTGGGCCAGCAGCCCAGACAACGACGGCCCCGCCTCGGATTCGGGCACCCACGCAAAGGGCACCGGCCCGCTGCGCAGCGGGCTGTCGAGGGTGATCCAGCCCACCTTGCGGGTGGCGGTCTCGCCGTGCCCGACACCCTTCACCGCGGTCGGGGTGGCCACGGGGGCGGCCGGGGTGGCGGCTGCAGCAGTGGCGGCGGGAAGCCCGCTGGCCGCGGTCAGTAGCGCGAGGCAGAGGCCACGGCAGAGATTGCGGTAGAGGCTGCGATAGAGACAGAGCGTCGAAGACATACGCATGAGGGTTTTCCGGGTCGGGTTCCGCGGCGGGGGCCAAGGCAATGCATCAAGGCCTGCATGAGCATACGCGCCGCGGAGCCGCCCGGGGTTTGACCACCACACGCCGCGCGGCCCGCGGGTTCAGCGTGCCGTGGGGGCAGGCTCGGCACGCCGTATCTTCCGTCCGCGGCGCGACCCCTTGCCCTTGCCCTTGGCCTTGCCCGACGCGAGCCCCTGCAGCCCGCGGTGCACGTCGGCGGCAGAGATGTACTGCGGCCGCTCGGGGTCGGGCGGGCGAAGAATCTGGGCCACCAGTTCTTTGATGGCCGTGGCCACCACACCGCCCTTTTTGTACTGAATCAGGTGGCGCAGCTCGGGGTTGGTCACCGGGTGGGTGATCTGCAACGAGAGGTAGAACATGTCCACCGCCCGGTCCATCTTGCCGTGGGCACTCAGCAGCACGTCCGAGGTCAGCCGGCCGGTGTCTTTCATCCGGCCCATGGTGCGCTGAATTTGAGAGGTGTTCATCATCTCTTCAAACAAGCTGTGAAGCATCGGGTTGCGGGCGACGTTCTCGCCGACCTGCACGCTGCTGCCAAAGTCGATGAAGCAGACCTCACCGTCAGAGATCACCATGTTGTCCAAGCGCAGGTCCAGGTGGATCACCTTGGCCACGTCGTGCACCACCGAGAGCAGCTCGGTGGCCTGAAGGGCAAAGTCCAGTTGGTCCATCGGGGCGCGGTCCATCCGCAGCCAGGTCATATACAGACGCTTGACCGTGCCATCGGCGGCTTTTTCCATGCCCAAAGCCTGGGGCACGCGCTGGCGGTACTCAGGCGGAAGCTCTTTGGCCAACACCTGAAGAAAGCCCGCTTCACGGGTGAGAAAAACCGGGAAGACTTTGTTCACCAGCTTGGTCGCCCGGGCCAGCAGCAAATCGGCGGTGGCGTCGGGGTATCGCTCGTGCAGGCGGCCCGCCACCCGGCGGTGGGTGGGCACCTGCTTGCGAACGACATAGCCAGGGCCCAGCCGCGGGTCGCGCACCAGCCGCACGTCGAAGGTGCTGCGGTCGGTGTGCTGGCCCGGGGCCAACAGGGTGACGCGGCGGATCAACGCGTAGTGGCGCCGCGGCACCCACACCTTCAGCCCGCGACGCGCCGGCGTGGGAGGGGTTTCCAAGTCAAAGCAGTCGTGGCGGTCGTAGCGCTTGGCAACCTGCTCCAGACGCTCGCGGTCGCGGGCCACCAGCAGCAACTGCCCGCCCCAGGTCAGTCGGGGGAACACGTCTGCGGGCGCGGGCCACTCGCCCACGGCGTCGGTGTCCACCACCAAAAAATCTTGGGCCGTCGCGGCGAGTGCTTCCTCTTCGGTGGGGCCTTGCGAGCGTCCCGCCGCCCGGCCGTGGGCCGCCTGTGCCTGGGCGTCCGCGTCGATGGGCTCTCCCGAGCCTTGGAGCGAGGCCAGCTGCGCATCCCACACCCCCAGCCGACTGGGCCGAAACAATGGCTCGCCCGCGAAAACGCGGCGGGCCAGCTTCTGGACGGCGGGCGCAAGCTGGTCGGTGGTGGCGGTCACGCCTTGGTCTCCGTCGGGGGGCGTGGGGGCAGGGGCATCAACACGTCGGGGTCAAGCTCAGCGTGCCCCTTGGGGTCCTGACGGCTGCTTCAGCGCCTCGGTCAAGGCCTTGGCAAAACGCTGCAGCCGCGGGCCGCCATCGCGGATGGCGCTGACCAATGCCGGGTCCAGCGGGTCGCTCACATGGACCGCCAGGTGGGCAACCCGCACCACGTCCGCGTCGCTGCGCACCGCCATGTCAAAGAGGGTTCCAAACGGCGAGTTGCTGTCGGCATCCCCCCCCAAAGTCATTAAGCAAAATGCACGCAGCTCGGCGCCCCCTTGGTCAAAGGCCTTGTTGATCCCCGCAACCACCCCCTGAGACACGGCCGGGTCGAGCCCGGCTTTCTGCAACTGCGGGTACACGGTGCCCGCGCGGCTCAGGGCCGCGAAGTAGGTGCGGTCGTCCACGGCCAAAGGGTCGCGTGGTTCGCCCAGCAACGTAATCCACTTGCTGATGTTCTCGGGGTTGGCGGATTCAATCAGCACCTGCGCCGAACGCACGCTGTCGATGCCCCCCAGCGGACCGGTGGTAAAGCCCCCGCCGTCACCGATCTGCGGGCCCACGATGAACGTGCCGTTAAAGGTCACGCTTGAAGGGTAAGCCCGCACCAGCCCCAAACCGAAACCCGAGCGATCCAAGCGCAGGTCGTAATCCACTTGCTCTCCGGGCATCAACACCAAACGCCGCCCCAGGTCCGCGACAATCGCTGGGGCCGATCCGGTGGGCCGCCCACTGGCGTAGGTGGAGACCGAGACCACCGCGGTGGGCCCCGCCGTGGCGGGGTCGGGCCCGCCCAAGGGCAGGGCGATGTTGGTCAGGTTCTTCAGCTTCACCTGCGCGTTGACCGGTTCAAGCTGGCTGTTGCGGCTTTTAACCATGTTCGCCTGCACACCCACCCACGGGTTGCGGTCGACGTCAAAGGCCCACAGGGTTGGGGGCAGCCGGTTCATGACATTCAGCACCCCGCGGCCCGCGGAGCTCACCGTCACGTCGCGCCGCTCTTTGTGCAGCCGGCAGTGGGCCATGGCAGCTCCGAAGGTGTCGGGGAAGTTGGCCGCAACCTGCCGCAGTTGGCGGGCGATGCCCGCGTCGTCACGGCCGTTGATGTGGGCCAGGCCAAAAGCGCTGATGGCGTCTTGGTCGGCCACCTGCTCAAAGGCCCGGCGGGCCCAATCAACAGCCCCTTCGCGCATGTACACAAAGCCGCTGGCCCGCAAGTAGCGAACGTCTTGGGCATCTTTGTCGCGGAGCAACTCGGCCACAGGCTGGGTGTCGGATCCAAAGATCGCGGTGATCCAGGCCAGTTCCAAGGCCGCGCTGTCGTTGCCCGCCTGGGCCGCGGGCCGCAGGGCCGAAGCCACGCGTTCGAAGGCCGCCGGGCCCTTGCCCTGCTCGCCGTCCAGCACGCGCCGAAGCAGCACCACCTGGGCCGGGGGCAGCGGCGCGTCCTCGGTCTTGGAGCCCGCCGCGTCATCTCCCAAGGTGAAGGCTTCCCACGCCGCCAGTTGGGCCGAGGCCTGCTCCAGATCGCCGGCACCGATGAGCGCCCGCACCCACCCTGCCAGTTCCACATCGTTCAGCGGACCGGCGTCGGGCAACTGGGTCGAGACCTTGTATTGCTGAGCTGCGCGGGTGTACGCCGTCACCGCCGACAAGCGCGCCGCAAGCACACGCCGCGAGGCGGGGTTGACCGGGTCGGCCCGAACCAGGTTGACCGCCGCCGCGGCGATCTGCTCGGGCTTGGCCTGGCGCGATTCGGCAAACGCAAGCGTCAGGCCCGCCGCCTCGGCGTTGGCCGCGTTCTGCCGCCCCGCCACCCGCAGGTGCTTGACGAAGCGCGCGTCGTCGCCCAAAGCCCGTGCCGTGGCCGCCGCGGCCGAAGACAACCGCGACACCAGCGCCGGCGTGCGGCCGGGCAGGTTGGGGTCGTTCAGGTATCCCTCAAGAAGCGCCAGCCGGCCGTCAAGGGTTTCCAGCTCGGTCAGCTCGGTCAAGATCACCTGCAGACGGACCGCGTCGTCGCCCGGGCGCAGCTCCACGTAGCGCCGCAGCGCCGCGCTCTGGCCCGCGGCATCGCTCAGACGCTTGGCCACCTCCGCTCGCAGACGCCAAAGCTCGGCGTCTTGCGGGGCCTGCTCCAAGGCCAGGTCCAGCAACACCTCGGCCCGGATGTACTGATCCGGCCGCACCGCATCTGCCTCGGCCACGCCGGGGTCCACATCCGCAGCCCCCGTGGTGGTCGACAGCGCGTCCAGGGCCAGGTTGGCCAGCAGGTCTGCGGTCATCTGCGCGGGCGTGGGCCCAGAAGCCGCATCGGCCTCCTGCCCCCCCGCAGCGGCGGTGAACCCCACCAGCGTGACCAGCAGCACACCGCGGCGCAGCGTCTGGCGAAGAAGGGGCAAGAGAGGCGAGCGCGAGGCGGCGTCGAAATGCATGCGTAATCAACCTTTGAGCGGTCCGAAAGCGTCACCCCGGAAATCAGGGCAACACGGGTCCCACGGCAAGGCCGCGGAGCTTGGCCAGTGTAAACCCTTGCCCCCCCACGCACCGCCCGAGCGTTCAGGCGGTTATCCCTCCGTCAGGTCAACCCCCCGCCCCGGGGCATCGCTGCCCAGGGCCGCGGCCAGCGGATCCGCCCCCCGCACAGGATCGATCGGCACCGCGCACAAGCGGGTCACCGCCGCATCCAGTCCCAGGGCCTGCCGCCCGCGGGCCGTGGCCATGTCCAGCAGGGCCGCAGGCGCCACCCCGTCGCGTTGGTACAGATGCCGCATCTGCGGCAGCACACTCAGCCACTGGGCCGGATCGGCCTCAGGGGGCTGGCACACCGCCGAATCCGTGCCCAGGCACACATTCACCCCCGCCTCCAGCATCGCCTGGTAGCGGTGGCCGCGGTGGCCGAAATAGTCGCTGGCCACCGGGCAATAGGCCACCGACGCCTTGGTCTGGGCCAGCAGCGCGATGTCCGCATCATCCACGTAGTTGCAGTGGGCCAATAACCACGCGCCGCGCCGCAGGTGCGGCGCCATCCACTGCACCGGCGACACCCCGGCCCGGTACGCCTGGGCAAAACCCGGCGACCAGCGGCCCAGGCGCTCCAGCAGTTCCCGGAAACGCCCGGTCGCCCCGGCCACAAACTGAGCCTCGTCGGGGGTCTCGGCCAGGTGCGTGCACACCGGCCGCCCGCTGGCCAAAGCCGCATCAAACAGCGCAGGCCCCGCCGAATACGGCGCGTGGGGCTGAAAACCATCCGCCGGTTGGTGGGTGCGGGCCAGCGCCGCCGCGTCGTGCGGGGGGCCCAAGCCAAACAACTCCACAAACGTCGTGCCCCCCAACCCCGCAGCCCGCCGCGCGTCCCGGGCCCCGTCCCCCCCGATCGGAAGAG
>JALZVY010000147.1 GCA_023300125.1 Phycisphaera sp. | reverse complement strand
GTCGAGGCCGGTGGTGAGCAGGGTGTCAATGGTTTGCAGAAGTTCTTCGCGGCCCGCGAGGTCGAGGCCGGCGCTGGGTTCGTCGAGGATGAGCAGCTCGGGGCCGGTGGCCAGGGCGCGGGCGATCAGGGCCCGGCGCTGCTCGCCGGTGCTGAGTACGCCCAGGCGGTGGTGGATGCGGTGGCCCAGGCCGACTTGTTTGAGGAGCTGGGCGGCGCGGTCGCGCTGGTCGGGGGTGGGTGTGTCGTACAGGCCCACGGTGGCGAAGAAGCCGGTGACCACCGCGTCGAGGGCTGAGAGGCGAGCGTCGACCACGGCGCCGCGGGCGTGGCCGTGGCCTGCGTCGGTGGCGGGGTTGACCAGGGCCACGCGGCGGCGGAGCACGCGGACGTCGGTGGCGCCGAGAGTTTCGCCTAGCACCGACACGCGGCCGGCGCTGGCGTAGACCTGGCCGACCAGCAGGCGGGCGAGGGTGGTTTTGCCGCAGCCGTTGGGGCCCAGCAGCGCGGCGACGCCGCGGTGGGGCACGTGGGTGTTGACGCCGTCGAGCAGGGTGGTGTGGCCGCGGCGCAGGGTGACGTGTTCAAGGCGAAAGGCGTCGGGCTTGGGCGTTAAGGCGCATGCGTGCATCGGGAACAGGCTACCGCGGTGCCGTACCATCGCCGGCATGAAACCGTTTTCTGCCGCCGCTCGGGCCCGACACCAACGCGACCTGCTGGAGGTCACGGCCATTCCCACGGCCACGGGCTGCGAAGACCGGGTGGTGGCGTGGGTGCAGCGCTGGGCCAAGCGGCGCGGGGTGCGGGTGACCGGCGACCGGTGGGGCAACCTGATGCTGCGCGGCGGGGGTGTGCGGGCATCCAAACGCCCGCTGGTGTTGGCGGCGCATTTGGATCACCCGGCGTTTGTGGTCACTGCGGTGAACGGCAACACCCTGGAGGCCGAGTTTCGCGGCGGGGTACACGACGCGTATTTCGTGGGGACCAAGGTGCGGCTGTGGCAGGCGGGGCCGCGCAACGGCGCGGGGGTGCCCGGGAAGGTGGCGGCGCTGCGGCCCGCGGACCCGGCGGTGCCCGGCAGTTTTAAGACCGCGACGCTGAGCTTTGCCCGTGCGCCCAAGGCGGCGTGCGGGGATTTTGCGACCTGGGATGTGGGCGGATCGGTGGTGAAAGGGTCGGGGGCCAAGGCGCGGCTGCACACGCCGGTGTGTGACAACCTGGCGGGCTTGGCCGCGGGGCTGGCGGCCTTTGACGCGGTGCTGAAAGACCGCGCCGCGGGCGATGTGCGCTTTTTGTGCACCCGGGCCGAAGAGGTGGGCTTTGTGGGTGCGGTGGGCGCGGTGAAAAGCGGGCTGTTGCCTGCCGGGGCGCGGGTGGTGGTGCTGGAAAACTCCAAGGCTTCGGACCATGCGCCGCAAGGGGCCGGGCCGGTGGTGCGCGTGGGCGATGCGACCAGCACGTTTGATCCGGCCTTGACCGGCGCGGTGGCGGGGGTGGCGCAATCGATCGCCGCCGCGGACCCGGCCTTCTGCTGGCAGCGCAAGCTGATGACCGGGGGCACCTGCGAGGCGTCGGCCTATGCGGTGTTTGGCTTGGCGGCGACGTGCGTGTGCCTGCCTTTGGGTCATTACCACAACATGGATGAAAGCTCGGGGCGGATCGCCCGCGAGTTCATCGCGTTGGAAGATTTCCACGGCATGGTGCGCCTGCTGGCGGGGGTGGGCTTGGCGGCGGGGGCCCGGGGCGGCGGTCAGGGCGGGGCGCCGCTGGCGGCCCGGCTGGAAACGTTGTTCAGTGCGCGGTCGCGCGTGTTGGCTTAGCGGCCGGTTGAAGAGCTTTGCGGGGGCGAGGCGGGGCAGGGTGTGGCGAGAGCCCGGCGTGGCTGGGTTGGAAAGACACCGCGCAGCGATGGCTGGGCTGCGCGGTGGTGCGCAGCATCTGCGGCCGGTGCGCACCGACGGCGTTGCCGTGGCGGCGGGGCGCGTGGTACAGCGCTTGCGAAGGGTGGGGCGTGAACAACACCCCCCCCACGATGAATCCGGATCACCCCGAGGGCTGGCTGGGCCTGGCCCGTGCCAACGCCGCGGTGTGTGGCGACGACGCGAGCGACCTGGGCCGCGCGATTGTCCGTCTTGCGACGCTGGCCGCCGCGGCGCACCGCGCGGCTTTGCTGGATGACGCCTCACCCACCGCCACCGCGGCGGCAGGAGCCACGCGATGAGTTACGGGCTTTACCTTTCTGCCGGCGGCTTGCTGACCAACAGCTATCGCCAAGACGTGTTGTCGAACAACCTGGCCAACGTGAACACGGTGGGCTTTAAGCCCGACCTGCCCACGCTGCAGGCCCGCGGCCCGGAATCGGCCCAGCGCAATGCACCGTTGGCCACCAGCCAGCAGCTGCTGGACCGCCTGGGCGGCGGGGTGCAGGCCGGCCCGCAGCGCATCGCGTTCTCGGTGGGCGTGGCGCAGCCCACGGGACGGGCCCTGGACGCGGCGTTGACGGTGAACAATCAGTTCTTTGCCGTGTCGGTGAATGACCCGGCGACGGGGCAGCCGGTCACGCGTTTGACCCGCGACGGCCGCTTTAATGTCGACCGCAATGGGCGTTTGACCACGATCACCGGCCACACCGTGCTGGGCCCTGGTGACCAGCCGATCGTGGTGACGCCCGGGGTTCCGGTCACGCTGGGCGACGACGGCCGGGTGCTGCAGAACGACGCGGAAGTGGGCCGCATTCAGATCAGTGAGGTGAGTGACCTGGGCGGTCTTGAAAAAGCGGGCGCGAATCTTTTTGGTTTCCGCAAAGACGACATGCGGGTGCCTGCAAATCAGCCTCATATGAAGGTGGGTGCGTTGGAAGGATCGGCCACCAACGCCATGGGCACGATGATGGGCATTATCAAAGCCACCAAGGCCGCGAACAGCAGCGCCCGGCTCATCGATTACTACGACGACATGATGGAAAGAGCGATCAACACCCTGGGTCGCGTGGCCTAAAAGGTGCGGCGTTTGGGGTGGCAAGGGCGGCGTAAGCCCT
>JALZVY010000146.1 GCA_023300125.1 Phycisphaera sp. | reverse complement strand
CCCCCCCCCCCCAACACAGACGCCGCCATGACGCCCGTGACACCCCCCACCGCCGCCGACGCCCTCCAAGCCCTGCTCGGCCAGCCCGTGTCGGGCCTGGGTTCCGCAGCCAGCTGGCCTGCGGCCCACCGCCTGCTGGCCACCACCGCCGGCATGCTGCTGTGCGTGCTTGCCGCTGTGGGCTGTACCGAGACCCGCCACGCCACCACAACGCAGGCCGTGGCACCCACCTACTCCTACCTTCAAGATGCTCCACCCGAGTCCCACGAGCAACTCTGGACACGGACAGCCCTGGGGCAAGGCACCCTGTTGGCCGGGTCTCCAAGGCCCTAAAACGAATCATTTGCGGGCCCAGCCCTTCCTTTTGCTTTCTCCCCTCCGAGGCCCGGCGCATCACGCGCCGGGCTTCTTTCGTGCCTCCCGCCATGGGGTAAACTGTGCGGCTTCGAACCCAGGCCCACGGCCCCCCCCTTCAACGAGAGATCCCCACGATGAGCTTCGAAATCGACACCGTCCACGGCCGCCAAGTCCTCGACTCGCGTGGCAACCCCACCATTGAAGTGGAAGTCCACCTGCTGGACGGCACCACGGGCCGGGCGATGGTGCCCTCGGGCGCCTCCACCGGCGAGAACGAAGCCGTCGAGCTGCGGGACGGCGATCCAGACCACTACCTGGGCAAGAGCGTCCACAAAGCGGTCGAAAACATCAACGTCGAGATCGAGCCCGAGCTCATGGGCCTGGACGCCCGCGACCAGGAGTACATCGATCAGATCATGATCGAGCTCGACGGCACCGCCAATAAAAGCAAGCTTGGGGCGAACGCGATGCTCGGCGTGTCGATGGCTGTGGCCCACGCCGCCGCCGACGCCAGCGGCCTGCCGCTGTACCGCTACCTCGGCGGCAGCGGCGCCAAGGTCCTGCCCGTGCCGATGATGAACATCCTCAACGGCGGCAAGCACGCCGACAACACCGTGGACTTCCAAGAGTTCATGATCCAGCCCTGGGGCTTCAGCAACTTCGACGACGCCATGCACGCGGGCGTGAAGATCTACCACACCCTCAAGGGCGTGCTGCACGACAAGGGCCTGTCCACCGCCGTGGGCGACGAAGGCGGCTTTGCTCCCAACTTGAAGAGCAACGAAGAAGCCCTGCAGATCATCGAAGAAGCCGTGAAGAAGAGCGGCTACAAGTGGGGCGAAGAGATCTTCGTCGCGCTCGACCCCGCCACCAGCGAGCTGTGGAACGAAGCCGAAAAGCTCGGCAAAGAAGGCTACAACTTCTTCAGCAGCGACCCCAGCAAGACCATCACCGCCGAAGAAATGATCGACACCTGGGCGGGCTGGTGCGACAAGTACCCCATCCGCAGCATCGAAGACGGCCTGGCGGAAAACGACTGGGCCGGCTGGAAGAAGCTCACCGAGAAGCTCGGCGACAAGGTCCAGCTCGTGGGCGACGACCTGTTTGTCACCAACAAAGACTTCCTGAAGAAGGGCATCGACAGCGACACCGCCAACTCGATCCTGGTCAAGGTCAACCAGATCGGCACCCTCAGCGAAACCTTCGACGCCGTGGGCCTGGCCATGCGTAACGGCTACAGCGCCGTGCTCAGCCACCGCTCGGGCGAAACCGAAGACGCGACCATCGCCGACCTGGCCGTGGCCACCAACTGCGGCCAGATCAAGACCGGCGCCCCCTGCCGCAGCGACCGCACCGCCAAGTACAACCAGCTCATCCGCATCGCCGAAGAGCTGGGCGACAACGCCGTCTACGGCGCCGAGACCTGGACCAAGGGCTAAACCCCACCGGTTCACCCGCGACCGCACGCATCATCACCACCAGACGGCCCCCTCGGGGGCCGTCTTTTTTTGTGCCTGCATCTCCCCGCGCCCCCCTGGCCCCATGCGCCCGCACGCGCCAACCCACGCAAAAAGGCCCCGTGGCGGCATTTAAACCGCAACGGGGCCCGATCCAGGTCGATTCCGCGGGCCCAGCTGCGGTGTGCGAGCAAGACCGCATGAAATATTCAATACACCCGGCCTCCGGGCCAGCTCCGCGGTTCAAAAAAAGTCGTGGGCCCACCGCGGCGCGGCCCCTGCCCCGCGGAGAGATTCAAGGGCCTGTTAAACTCCCGCCATGCAAGGCGATTCCGAGCCCAAAACCGCCCTCTTCCCCGGCACGTTCGACCCGCTCACCAACGGGCACTTGGACGTGATCCGCCGCGGCCAGCACCTCTTTGACCGTCTGGTGGTGGCCATCGGCCTCAACCCAGCCAAGAAAGAGATCTTCAGCGTGGACGAGCGGCAGGACATGATCCGCGAGATCGTTGCGGCCGAATGCGGGCCCAACGTCGAGGTGCAGACCTACAGCGGTCTCACCGTCGACTTCGCCCGCACGCTCAAGGCCACGGCCATCCTCCGGGGCATCCGCAACGTCACCGATCTGAACTTCGAGTTTCAGCTGGCCCTCACCAACCGGGCGATCGCCGACGTGGAAACCGTGTTCGTGATGACCGGCGAAGCCAACGCCTTCACCAGCTCCACGCTCATCAAGCAGATCGCCAGCGGCGGCGAGATCGACCGGCTGCGGGCCCTGCTGCCCGAAGTCGTTCTCCGCCGGCTGAAAGAAAAGAAAGACGCCATGGGCGGCGAACTCCCGTGGGCCCATGTGGATCACCTCAAAGACTAGGTGAGCTCACGCACCCCGCCGCGTTTCTACCATGGCCCCTCTTATGCCACGAACCGTCACCGCTGCCGCACTCCTTGCCCTGCTTGCCCTCACCGTGCTGCCGCTTGCCGGCTGCATGACCGCCGAAGAGCGGCGGGCCCAGTACTTCGCCCGCCGGGCCACGATCGAGGTCACCACCTCGCGCGGTCAGCCGGTCGTGCTGCAACTGGTGGCCGCCGATGACGGCCCGTCCCGTGCAGGCGTCAGTCACGTGCGCACCGAAGACTACGGCTCGGCACTGGAGCAGCTGCGCATCGCCACGGACCGCAAGCCCAACGACCACCGGGCGTGGTTTGCCCTGGGTGCGGTGTACGAAAAAACCGGCCACATCCATCAGTCTTACGACGCCTACCGCGAAGCGTTTTTCCTACGCAACGACCCAGACTACGAAGAGGCCTGGCGGCGTACCCGCAACAAAAGCGGCGGGGGCGATGCCGCGTCGCCCTCGTTCTGAAAGTCCGTGGTGTCAACGGGCCACGTGCCCCCGCGCTCGCTGGGTTCCACCGGCGTCGTCCCCGCGTAGGGCCTGGTGCCACACCCGGCGACCAGCGCCACCACACCAACAACTGCCCACACCACGGCAAGCCGTTGAACACCCGTTCCAGAAAGCATCGAAAAGTTCGTCATTGCAGTCTCAGTCAAAATCGGCGGAGCAGGCAGCACGATGATAGGGGTTTTCCCTCGCCAAGCCCAACACGAAGCTGTAACGGGCGTTTTTGATTCGCGTGTTCCTATGCCTCAGCCCCACCCCCCGCTGGTCACCGCCTCCCGCCGGCTCACCACCGCCCTGGCCAAGCAGCGCTTCGCCGCGCCCGTCGCCCATGTCTACCGCCCGCTGGTCTACGCCCGAGCCCTTCACGAGGCCTACCTCACGCGCTTTGGCCAGGGCCCCAAGCGCGTGCTGTTGCTGGGCATGAACCCCGGGCCCTGGGGCATGGCCCAAACCGGCGTGCCCTTCGGCGAGGTCGCCGCCGTGCGCGACTGGATGGGCCTCACCGGATCGGTGAAACAACCCGACCACCCCCACCCCAAACGCCCCGTCACCGGCCTGGCCTGCGAACGCAGCGAGGTCTCGGGCCGGCGCCTGTGGGGGCTCATGCGTGAACGCTTCGGCAGCCCCGAGGCCTTCCACGCCGATCACTTCGTAGTCAATTTCTGCCCCCTGGTGTTTATGGACACTGGCGCCCGCAACCTCACCCCCGACAAACTGCCTGCCGCCGAGCGCTCGGGCATCGAAGCCGCCTGTGACGAGCACCTGCGCCGCGTGGTCAAAATCCTTGCGCCCCAGCACGTCGTGGGCATCGGCAAATGGGCCGAGAAACGCGCCACGCATGCGCTCACCGGCGTCGAGCAACCCCTGAAGATCTCCACGGTGCTGCACCCCAGCCCCGCCAGCCCCGCGGCCAACCGCGGCTGGGCCGCCGCCGCGGTCAAGCAGCTCACCGACTCAGGCGTCTGGTCCTAGCCCCTTTCCAAGAACGCGCGACACCTAGACGCGGTGGTTTAGAACGGGTTCTTCAAAGGCCGCGGTTCCGCGGCCTGCCCCGCCGTGGGCCCTTGGTCCTCGTCCAGCTGGGCCGCCCCCCACGTGAAGTCCGCGACAACCCGCACGAACGACGCCCCCACGCCCGTGACCGTGTCCTCACGCACCTGGGCAAAGCCCTTGGCCTGAGCCAGTTGGTCAAGCATGGGCTCGACCGCCGCCGCATCGGGCAGCTGGGCCGTGAAGCTTCCGGTGAAGCGCTGGGCGCGTTCGCCCGTGTCGCCGCGGCTCAGTTCCAGCCGCACCGGCGTAGCTCCCTCGGGCAAAGCCGCGGTGATCTCTTCAATCGGCCGCGACCACGACACCTCGGCGCCCAACCGGTTGAGCGTTTGGCCTTTCTCGGCCAAGTCCGCGTCGATCTCCGCAATAAGCTGCGTCATGCCCGCTTGATCCAGCTCGGCCAGATCCGTTTTACCCAGCGCGGTCAGCCCCGCGGGCCGATCCATCAACGCCGTCAGCGCCAGGTCCGCCACGTCGCGCTCACGCAGGCGGTGCAGCGCGATGTCCCGGGCCACAATCCGCTGGGGCGAGGCTTCGATCGCCGTCAGCCACTGCAGCAAATCCGCCCAATCACCCTGAGCCCGCACCCCGATCCGCCGGGCCGCCACGCTCGAAGCCACCGCCACCGGCTCGGGAATCTCGCGGGTCAAGGTCAGTCCGTGTGCCGCGGCCGAAGACCGCAGCCACACCAAGGCCGCGTCGGGCTGGTCTGCGGGCCACATCTTGGTCGCGAAATAATCCAGCGCAAACAGCCGCTGCTGCAGCGTGGTTTCCAACGCGGAGGCCTTTTCTGGGGCCTTTTTCTGCGCCTTGTCTTGCACCTGCGCCGCGTCTGCCTGCGGGGCCTGCCTCGCCTCAGGGGCCTCGGGGCCCCCGGCCTCGCCACATCCCACAAGCCCCAGGCCCACCCCGGTCACCAGTGCCGCCGTTGTCAACCAGGCCGTCTTCATCGCTGGGTCCCAGATCGAGGAGAAAATCAAGCCCCCGCGCTGGGAGCCACAGAAAGCCTAACCCTTCCTCGGTCGCGGGCCTGCGCGAACAAGCGTTGCAGCCCGCGCGCCCTCGGGGCCCGCCCTACAGCCCGCTTGTCCGCTACAACCCCACCCCCCAACGTGGGGATTAACCCTTGCGCGACGTGTCGCGCAGCGTCACCGTACGGTTGAACACCGGTGTCCCGTCCGAATCTTCCGCGTCACGCACGAAATAAGCGTGCCGTTCAAACTGCAGCGGCACCCCCGGGTGGTCTTGGGCCAAGGCCGGTTCCACCTTGGCGGGCACCACCGTCACCGAATCCGGGTTCAGGTGATCCAAGAACGTCTGCCCCTCTGGCACATCCTCGGGGTTTTCGGCCTCAAACAGGTGCTCGTACAGCCGCACCTGGGCGTCCACCGCCGTTTCTGCCTGCACCCAGTGGATCGTGCCCTTGACCTTGCGCACCTTGCCCTCGGCGTCCGGCGGCGGGTTGTCGCCGCCGCGCGTCTCGGGGTCATAGGTGCAAAGCAGCTCGGTTACATTGCCGTCCGCGTCGGTGATCGCCTCATTGCACTTGATCCAGTACGCCCAGCGCAGCCGCACCTCGCGCCCCTCGGTCAAGCGGAAAAACTTGCGGTTCGCATTGGGCTTGTAGTCCCCACGCTCGATCAGCAGGTTCCGGCCAAAGACCACGTCCCGTGTACCGTCCGCCTCGTTCTCAGGATTATTTTGAGCCGGGAACACCTCGGTCTGCCCCTCGGGGTAGTTGGTGATCGTCACCTTGATCGGATCCAACACCGCCATGCGGCGCTGCGCCTTGGCGTTCAGATCCGACCGCAGCACGTTCTCCAGCTTCGCGTGCTCGATGTTGTTCTCACGCTTGGCCACCCCCGCCTCGGTCCAAAAGCGCACGATCGCCTCGGGCGTATAGCCCCGGCGCCGCATCCCGCTCAGCGTCGGCATCCGCGGGTCGTCCCAGCCCTCCACGTGCCCGCCGTCCACCAGATGCTTCAGCTTCCGCTTGCTCGTAATCAGGTGCGTGATGTTGCCCCGGGCAAACTCGATCTGCCGCGGACCATGATCCACCCCCGCGGGCCGCTCGCCGATCTCCGTCAACCGCGTGATGAACCACTCATACAACGGCCGGTGAATCTCAAAGCTCAGGTCACACAAGCTGTGCGTCACCCCCTCGATCCAGTCGCCCTGGCCATGCGCCCAGTCGTACATCGGGTAGATGCTCCACGTGTCCCCCGTGCGCGGATGGTGGGCGTGCGAAATCCGATACATCGCCGGGTCGCGCAGCACCATATTCGGGCTGGCCATGTCGATCTTCGCCCGCAGCACCCGCGAGCCGTCTTCGAATTCGCCCGCCTTCATCCGGGCAAACAAATCCAAGCTCTCCTCCACGGGCCGGTCACGAAACGGGCTGGCCGTACCCGCCACGTTCAGGTCGCCGCGGTTGGCCCGGATCTGCTCCGCCGTCTGGTCATCCACATACGCATGCCCCGCCTTGATCAGCGCACACGCCCAGCCATACAGCTGATCAAACGTGTCCGACGCATACGTCAACGCATCCCAGTCAAAGCCCAGCCAGCGCACATCCTCCTGAATCGCATCGATAAACGCCTGCTCCTCCTTGGCCGGGTTCGTGTCGTCCATCCGCAGGTTCGTCTTGCCGCCGTGACGCTGGGCCATGCCAAAGTCGATGCAGATCGCCTTGGCGTGTCCAATATGCAGAAACCCGTTGGGCTCGGGCGGGAAGCGTGTCACCACCTGGTCAAAGCGGCCGCTCGCCAGGTCCTCGTCAATGGCCTGAGCCACGAAGTGAACGGGAAGATGGGTAGGCTGGGAAGCATCGGTGTCGGGCATAGACAAGATTCTAGAAAGATTGTCACCGACCGCACTTTGCAGGGCTGTTTTTGGCGGTACCATCATTTAGATTCATTGAATTCCGCATTTACCTCAAGAGTTTTTACCGATGTGCCCCTCTAAGCTTCTGCCTGCCCTCGCGACCGCTCTGCTTGTCAACCACTCTGTCACGGCCCAAAGCGTCGATTTAGAAAACGTGTCGGTGTACGCCGGCGGAAACATCCTTTTTGGTGGTTTCGCCGAGGTCGGTCAGGGTGCGATCGTCGCCGGCGGTGACGTCATTAACAACGGCGGAAGCCTTGAAGCGCAGTCGGTTTTCGGCGAAGGGGCCTTCACCACCACCGGCGGCCCCAGCTTCGAGCAGATCAGCGGCGAGCTCTACTTCAACGGCTCCATCCTTGATCTGGGCGGTCCCGGCTCCATCATCGGCGGCAACGTCACCAGCGCCACCGGCGACGTGCTGCTTCTGGGCTCCAGCGAAACCATCAATGGAAACATCACCGCTGCAGGCCGCGTCGAACAGCCTTTCAGCTTCTCCGCAATCAACGGCAACGTGCAGGCCGGGGGCGACGTACTCATCGGCGGTTCGGTCAACGGCTCGGTCACGCATGGCGGTGCTCTGGCCTTCGGCCCCTTCGCCGACGCTGACGACATCAGCGGCGGATCGATGGCGGGCGGGCCCGTCACCCCCGCCCCGTTTGTCGCCCCCGCCTTGCCCGCCGCCACCGCCGCGTCGGCGGGGTTCAACAACATCACCCTCGACACCTTCGAAGACATCACCCTCGCGCCCGGCACCTACGGCACCCTCAGTTTCGAGAGCGCCAACACCGTCAGCCTCTCCGCGGGCACCTACGTCTTCCAAGACATCGTCTCGGACTTCAGCCTCAACGAGCTGGCCTTCGACGTCACCGGCGGAGCGATCGAGATCTTCATCGTTGAGCCCAACGCCAGCTTGGACCTGATCCAATCCATCAACGGCGAACGCCTTTTCGCCGGCAACCTGCCTGATCCCGCGCTGGCCGACGACATCACCCTCGAAGTGTCCGACTCCTTCACCTTGGGCAGCGACTTCTTCGGCACCGTCTTCGCCCCCAACGGCGACATCACCCTCGAGACCTTCGCCAGCGTCGAAGGCCGGGTGTTGGCCGGTGGCGATCTTGTTTTTGAAGGCAGCAACGCGGTGAACACCGTCATCGTCCCCGAGCCCGCCACCGCGGCCCTGCTTGCCATGGGCGGCCTGTTGCTCGCCCGCCGCCGGGATCGCTGATCCGCGGGGCGTTACAATCCCCGCCCCATGCCCGCATCTCCCCCCCCCGTTGTCACCCGCTTCGCCCCCTCGCCCACCGGCGAACTGCACGTCGGCGGGGCCCGCACCGCCCTGTTCAGCTGGGCCTACGCCCGCCGCCACGGCGGGCAGTTTCTGCTGCGTTTCGAAGACACCGACCAAAAACGCTCCAGCAAGCAGGCCGAGCAGAACATCCTCCGCGACCTGCACTGGCTCGGGCTCACAGGCGACAACGAGGGCGAAGGCATCCCACGCCAGAGCGAGCGGCTGGACCTCTACCACGCCGCCCTGGCCAAGCTCAAGGACGCCGGCCACACCTACGAAGACAACGGCGCCGTCCGCTTCAAGATGGGCCAAGACGTGTCCTTCACCGACGCGGTCTACGGCGACGTCACCGTCCCCGGGGCCGACCTCGAAGACTTCGTCATCCAGAAAGCCGACGGCTTCCCCACCTTCCACCTCGCCGTGGTGGTGGACGACGCGGACATGCACGTCACCCACGTCATCCGCGGCCAAGAGCACCTGGCCAACACCCCCAAGCACGCCGCGCTCTACGACGCCCTGGGCAAGCCCCGCCCCGTGTGGTGCCACACCCCCAGCATCATGAACCCCGACGGCTCGAAGATGAGCAAGCGCGACAAAGCCAAGGCCGCGCGGAAAGCCGCACAAGACGCCACGTTGTCACAAGTCCAAGACGTGGACCAGGCCGACCTCGCCGCGTTCTTGTCCAAAGACAACGACTCGAACGACATCGCTGCCGCCATCGCGACCCAGCTTGGGCTTCAACTGCCCGAAATCAACGTCGCCGACTTCCAACACAGCGGCTACACCCCCGCCGTCTTGCTCAACTACCTCGCCCTCCTGGGCTGGAACCCCGGCGACGACGTCGAACGCTTCGACCTCGACTTCCTGGCCCAGCACTTCGACTTCGACCGCATCGGCAAGTCCAACAGCAAGTTCGACCGCGATAAGCTCGCCGCCTTCAGCCAAGACACCATCCTCAAGCTCAGCCCCGAGCAGTGGGCCACCAACCTCCAAGCCCACTTCAAAGACCGCTTCCCCGCCTACGTCGAAAAACTCGGGGCCAACTTCCCCGTCTTCGCCGCCGCCTACCAAGAGCGCAGCAAAACCCTCAACGACCCCAGCGTCTTGGGCCGCTTCTTCGTCGAGGCCCCCACCCAGTACAACGCCAAGGCCGTCAAAAAGAACCTCAATAAAAACGAAGGCGAAGGCCTCAAGAACCTCCAGTCCCTGCGCGACCTGCTCGCCCAGCAAACCGACTGGACCGCCCAGCCCCTTCACGCCGTCATCGACGGCGCCTGGGAAGCCCTGGGCGGCAAAAACATGGGCGCCCTGGCCCAGCCGCTCCGCGTCGCCCTCACCGGCGCCGCCGTCAGCCCCGAAATCGGCCCCACCCTCGAAATCCTGGGCCAAACTGAAACCCTCGCCCGCATCGACGCCTGTTTGCTGCATTGCGGCAGCTAGTCGCATGAAAACGATACGCCAAGACGCCAAGACGCCAAGAAAGACAAGAAGGCCGAGCGTTTCCGGCCAGTTCGTGATTGGCGCAGGCAAAATGACCGCAAATGCCTTTCAGAAATCAGTGTTCGCCGCGAATCTCCGCCGCTCGCGGCACCCGAGCCGAGTTTAAACTCGGCTTCTTGCTCTTCTTGGCGTCTTGGTGCCTTGGCGTCTTGGCGTAAAAAACCCACCCCTGATCCACCATGAAGTACTACCTCTTTAAATCCGAACCCGGCACCTGGTCGTGGGACGACCAGTGCAAGGCCAAAAACCAGACCACCGAGTGGGACGGCGTCCGCAACTTCCAGGCCAACAAGATCATGAAGGCCATGAAGCTCGGCGACCGCGGCTTCTTCTACCACTCGGTCAACGAAAAGCGCATCGTCGGCGTGGTCGAAGTCGTCAAAACCTGGGAAGTCGACCCCACCGACAACACCGGCCGCAGCAAAGAAGGCTTCGGCATGGTCACCCTCAAAGCCGTCGGCCCTTTTGAAACCCCCATCACCCTCGACGACGTCAAGCACGAACCCAAGTGCGAAGCCATGGTCCTGGTCAACAACTCACGCCTCAGCGTGCAACCCGTCACCGCCCCCGAATTCAAGCACCTCTGCAAA
>JALZVY010000145.1 GCA_023300125.1 Phycisphaera sp. | reverse complement strand
GAGGCCGCCGTCGCCGCCATTGCCGGCGCCCACGGTGACCGATGCCCCGCCGCCGCCGCCGCCGCCGTTGTTGGTCGTGCCGTCGGTTCCGTTCTGGCCTGCAGCCATCGCGGCGAAACCCGTGTTACCTCCTGCGTTTCCACCCAGCGGATCGGTCGTACCGCCGTCGCCACCGGGAAACCCGGCCACGGTGGCTATCACGCCCTCACCGTCGGCGAGGCTGGCTACCCCAGGCCCGTTGTTTCCGTCGCTGAGCCCGCCACCGCCGGCACCGGGCGCCAAGGTTCCCGTCGCTACAAACGAATCAGTGCCGGCGCCGCCGTTACCACCCACCGCAATGTTGTTTTGAAAAACAGGGTCCACCAGCGTGACGTTGCCCGATTCGGCCAGGATCGCCCCGCCGAGCCCGCCACCACCCCCGCCGCCGGCGAAGCCCAGGTTGCCGCCGTTGCCGCCCTGGGCACCGCCGTTCACAAAGCTGAGGTTGGTCAGCGTGACGGTGCCCGCCGTGTTGATGTTCAGCAGCCGGGTGGTCTGATCAATCCCGTCAAGGGTGATCCGGCCGCCGGTGGGGTTGATGTTGAGCGGTTGTGTGATGACCAGTTGCTCGGTCAACGAAATCCGGCCGCTCTGGTTGAACAGAATGGTATCGCCGGCGTTTGCTTGGCCAAGAACATCGCGAAAAGAACCGGCGCCATCGTTATCGAGGTTGGTCACGATGAGCGTGGCTTGCCCCTGGGCACCCACCGAAGCCATGCCCATCGCACATGCCGCGGCCAGCAGCCAGCGCGTGGCGGGGGGACGCACCCGGTCCGGCGCAGCGTGGGAGCGGCTGCAGGAATGAGGGGCGTCAAACGGTGATGCTGAATTTTTCATGGCGGCCAAGATAACAGGGAAACCCATGAAACGAAATAGTAATGTTGGCGAGAAGATCCAGGGACATACACGCCAGCCTGCCCGCTGTGTTGTGCGAAATATTGCGTTGATTGAGCAAGAAAGCGGTCTGGCGGATTGCAAAGCGCTATCCATGCTTTTTTTTAATATTTAAACCGCTTTTTTAGCGTCTCTCGGACATGTCGCCACATGCCCTATTTTTGGGCCCGCTGCCGACGTGACAACATCATTTTTTAAAAAACCGGTGGTTCGTTGCTCACGACAGGGCATGCGCGATCACTTACCAAGTTATCGAACCTTTTTTTATATAGAACTTTCCCTGCCATGACAGAGGCGCGACAGCTTTGTTCATCTCATCCCAAGATGTTCTGCAGGGGCGTTTTTGATACGTCTGTGGCCTGATAGGCCGCTACGCCTTGACTTGCTTCAAGGTTCTTTCAGCAAAGCATTTAGCCGCGGCGACGCATCCACCACACACCCAGGCCCGCGGCCAAGGCGGCCAAGGGCAGGCCCGCCTGCAGCAGCAGCTTCACCCACGTCACCCGGGCCGGGTTAAAAGCCTCTAGGCGGCGCACGTCGTGAACCCGGGGGGTGGCGGCGATGGCTTGGTCGAGCCCGGCCAGCCAGTTGACCGCATTCACGAACAGCTCGCCGTTGCCCAAGGCCGTGGGCAGCTGGGCGTCGCCCAGCCACACGGTGTCGCCCACGACGATCAGCCGCCCGGCCCCGCCCGGGCCCGGGGCCCAAGCGGCGATGGGCACCGGACCGGTGAGGCGGGTGTCGTCGGCAGGTTCAGCGCTGCGGATGTCTTTGGCGTTTTGAATGCCCTGGGCCCGCCACGCGTTGGCGCCCGTGGGCAGAACTTCCAGCAGCGGGCCGGCGGGCGAGGCAAGGTCCAAGGGGGTGGGCAGGGCAAAGCTCAGCCGCCGGCCGGCCAAGGCGGCAGAAAGCGGGGCCCCCTGGGGGTGGCGGTCCACCGACCAGGCGCTGGTGGGCTGGGTGCGGCCGTTGGGTGCCACGCTGTCGCGCAGCAGAAGCACGTGGTTTTGCGGGGTGATGCCCGCCTCGGCGGCCAGGGCGTGCAGGGGGTTGACCTCGCGCACCGCGGCGTCGGCGTCGTACACCATGTTGAGCAGCACGCCGTCGCCCGCGGCCAGTCGGCGGCGTAAAAACTCGGCGGCCTGCTGGCGGTCGGCGCCGGTGGTGCGTTCAAGTGACAGCGCGGGCACCACCCACACGGTGGTCTGTCCCGACGCGGCGGCAGGAAGCAGGTTGGCCGCGGGGTCGGTGCCGCCGATGCGCCAGCTGCTCACCTCGAAGTCCACCGAACGCAGGCGGGCCGCGGCGGCGCTGAACCCCGCCCCCGGGGCCAGCACGTTTTGGGCTTGGTCGCGGGCAAAGATCACCCGCGGCGCCTGCTCCAACCCCAGGGTCAACAGCGCGCTGGTGAGGCGGTCTTCGCCCACAAACACGCCTGTGCCGTCGGCCGTGGGCAGCATCAGCTCGGCGACGGGCAGCACGCGCTCGCGGTCGGGGCTCAGGACCACCAGCACCTCGCCGGCCCGCAGGGCGGTCTGCAAACGACCAAAACGTTCGGGGGCGGCGGGCAGGACCAAGGCGTCGATCGCGGCGCTCAGACGGTCGCGGGTCTGGGTCAGCGGGCCGTCGAGTTTGAGCATCGCGTCACGCACGGCCATTGGGGCGTTGCGGTCTTTGGCCATGCGCCCGAAGGCCGAGCGGTACGGCCCCAAGACCTGGCTTTCGGCCTGGCGGAAGGCGCTCAGCAGGTCTGCCCGCAGGTTGGCCAAGGGGGCGACGGGCTGGGCGAGTGTGGTGGTGAGGGTGGTGAGCAGCTCGGTGTAGCGTTCACGGGTTTGGCCCACCGACACGCGGGCAGACTGCACCTGATCGCCCGCGGTGCCTTCGCGCAGCTCGGCCCGGTCGCCTAGGCCCGCGAAGACGGTCTCCACCTCGGTCAGGTCTTGGGTGAGGGTTTCGAGCGCCGCGATGCCGCGGGCCACCGCGGCCCGCAGCGGGGCGGTTTCGTCGGCCAGGCGCTTGTCTAGGCCGCGGTAGAACGCTTCGAGCGCCTCCAGGTCGCGGTCCGGATCCAGGGTGGCCACGGCGAGGTCGGGCCGGTGGCGTGCGTAGCGGTCCAGCAGCGCGATGGTGCGGCGCCCGGCCGCGGTGTTGGGCCGCACCACCGCGGTGAGGGTAACCGGCACCGCCAGCTCGTCGAGGGTGCGCTGGGTTTGGTCGCTGAGGGTCTGGGTGCGTCCGGCGGTGAGGTCCAGCCGCGGCAAGGAGCCGCGCACCGCCGGCAGGTTGATCAGCGCGTTGAGCACCACCACCACCGCCAGCGCCGCCGCCACGGCGATCGCCACGTTCAGGCCGTAGACCGTGCGGCGTTTGCCTTGACCCGAGGCGGGGCTGCCAGGGCTGACAGTTCCAGAAGATGGGACAGAAGGTTTCACCGCCATCGACGGCTCTCCAGCAATTTGACGGCCAAGAACAGAAACAGCCCGGTCATCGACACGAAGTAGAACACGTTGCCCGCGTCGATCACCCCGCGATTGAATTCGCCAAACTGGCGGTTCACGTTGGCGTAAAGCACCGCCGCCCGGGCGCGGGCCGGAAGCCAGCCGCTTTCAGGCAAAAAGAAAAACAAGAACGTGAGCAACGCGATCAGAAAGGCCGCCAGCAAGAAGGCGATGATCTGGTTTTCGGTGGCCGCCGACGCGAAGACCCCGATGGCCAAGTACAGCGCGCCCACCAAGGCCACGCCCAGCAGCCCGCCGACCAAGGGCCCAGCGTCGGGGTTACCGCTGGCATACAGCAGACCGATTTGGATCAGCAGCGGCGCCAGCAGCAGGCCAAGGAATGCCATCGCCGCGAGCCACTTGCCCAAGATGATTTGCGTATCGCTGATGGGGCTGGTGACCAGGCGTTCAAGGGTGCCGCGGGCCAGTTCTTCGCTGATCAGCCGCATGCTCACCGCCGGAGCGAGAAACACCAGCAGCCACACCGTGGCCTCGAAGGTGGTAGTCATGGTGGCCGGGCGGCCCGGGCCAAAGCCCACGCCAAACACCAGCCCCGTGCCCAGGGCAAAGAGCGCCAGCACCACCCAGGCGATGGGCGAGGCAAACAGGCCGATGAGTTCACGGCGGGCAAGGGTGACAACAGCACTCACGCGGCGGATCCTCCCGGGGCGGGTTGCACGGACGTGTCCAGCTTGGGGGCGCCGTCGCGCAAGGGATCGGTCACGCGGGTGAAAAAGGCTTCGAGGCCCACGTCTTGGCGGCGCAGCTCGCGCACCGTGAGGTCCACCGCGGCAAAGGCCCGTGCGGCCGACACGCGCAGGTCCAGCCGCACACCCGGGCCGGCAGTGGGTTGCAGCCACACCCGCTGCCAGTGCGGGTCGGTGGCGTGGGGCTCCACCGTGGCGGTCGCTTCGTCGGCCAGCTTCGCGGCCACCGCGTGAGCCCGTTCGGTGGTGGCCTGCACCTCGGCGTACACCACCGCGGCAGACATCTCTTGGCTCTGCCGGCGCAGCTCGTCGGGCGTGCCCGCGGCCACCTGCCGGCCGCGGGCGATGATCACGATGCGGTCCGACACCCGCTCGATCTCGGGCAAGATGTGGCTGCTCAACAGCACCGTGTGGTCGCCCGCCAACTCGCGGATGAGCGTGCGCACCGACGCGATCTGCTGGGGGTCCAAGCCCGCGGTGGGCTCGTCGAGCACCAGCACCGGCGGGGCGTGCAAGAGCGCCGCGGCCAGGCCCACCCGCTGGCGGTTGCCTTTGCTCAGCCGCCCGACGGTGCGCCGCCGCAGCAGACTCAGGCCGCAGCGCTCGGTCACCACGCCGATGCGGGCGGTGCGCAGCTTCCGCGGCATGCCGTGCAGGCGGCCGCAGAAGTGCAGCAGCTCGTCCACCCGCATCTCGGGGTACAGCGGGTTGTTCTCAGGCAGGTAGCCCAGCTTGCGCCGCGCGGCGCGGGCGTCGGTGAGCACGTCGTGCCCGTCGAGGGTCGCCCGGCCCGCGGTGGGCGGCAGCGAGCCCACCAGCATGCGCATGGTGGTGGACTTGCCCGCCCCGTTGGGCCCCAAGAAGCCCATGATCTGCCCGCGCTCAACCTCCAACGACAAAGCGTCCACCGCGAGGGTGGGGCCGTAGCGTTTGGTCAGGGCGTGGGCGGTGAGCATGGAGGGAGGACCGGTCAGGGGCGAACAGTTTACGCCACGGCGTGGGTGAAGGGTTCAAAACAGGCCTCGCGAAGCGATACAAGCCACGCGAAGCGTGCGCAGACCGCAACCGCCTCACCCGGGAAGCCACTGGGCGTCGCGGGGGTGTCGGGGGTGTCGGGGTGGGAATCGCGGGGGCGTCGCAGGTCCAGGCCACTGCGAAACGCAAGTCATGGGGCTCGCTGCGCTCGCAAGTTGAGCGGGCGACGCGGCGCACCCCAAACGGATGTCGGTCTTCCGCATGGCCACGACCCAGGCACCAAGTTGAGTGGCAGGGTTTCGCCGGCGTGCCGCGTACTTTGGGGCCGGGGGTTCGCGGCCACGTGCAGCACACCGAGGCCGTCGCGGAATACGAGCGACGGAAAGAAGCCGGATCGATCCGCCGGCTTCATCCTTTTCAAGGAAGGCAACAGACGCAAACGGGGGGAGAGGGGCGTCGTTGGCCCGTGGCCTGCGGGATCGCATGCGTGGCCTCCTCTGTGGCTTTTCGCAATGGTCTGACCCCGCGACGGCCTGACCCCGCGACGGCCGATTCTCCTTAACTCCATATTGCGAGGAATAATTATTTTCGTTACGACCCGCAAGTTTCTGGCGCCTAATCGCCGTA
>JALZVY010000144.1 GCA_023300125.1 Phycisphaera sp. | reverse complement strand
ACAACTGGAAGAACGACTACAACCACCGTCGGCCGCACTCATCGCTGGAGTACAAGACACCGACCCAATTCGCCGCGTCGTGCGGCCGTCCTCCGGTCGAGGCTGCGCCCCTCCCTACGGACAGCCGCACGACGCCTACCCTTGAACCATTCCCCCTGGCTCTCATTGAGGCTGGCACATAAAAGTGGGGCACTTCAGGCTGAGATGCGACGTTCCCGCGAATCGTGACCTGGGCGACGCTGCGAGACACGGCCACAGGACGAGAGGTGAAATCGTCGACACGCATCTGGATCACGAGGCCCCGCGGGCCCGTGTAGAAGACCCTGAACTGATTCGCGACCGTCTGCGTGACACGGCGGTGGTGCTGGTGGAGGATTTCAATAAAGTGCACCGGCGGTGCGACCTACCAATATTTGACCTAACCGGGCGACGACGGCTTCTCTGACGCGCACTGCGCGACGGGTTTGACCAAAGGCGCGGTGGGCACGTTTCACGGTTTCGATTGCGGCCGCGAGGGCCAGCGGATCGATTGGGTGATGCTGGGCTCGGGGGTGAAGGCCCTGGCCTGCTACACCGACGACCGCATGCACGAGGGGCGGTTTGCGTCGGACCATCACCCTGTGATCGTGGGGGGGGCAACTCGCCTGAGCGCGACCGGGGGGCTTCGGATGGCGGCGCCCCGGTCCCCGGCCTCGACGTCGTGGCGGCGAGCTCGTTGCCCCGTCTAGCCTATCTTGCTGATGATGGTGTCTTCTTAGCCACCGACCGGTCCTTCGAGGCATCGTGAAAGGTGATACCTCGGGCGCTGCCCATTCGGCGATTTTCCACGTTTCGGCCCGAGGGTAAACGGGAAAAATGGCGTGGGTGGGGCCATGCCGAACGTTATAAAAGCTGCGAGTCATCAATTTTTCTTCATTGATTTGGCGCGGCGAGCGGCGGTGGCGATGGGGCCATGAAACCCGTACCTACCCGCTGGACGGGTCCGATAGAGCCCTGCGGAAAACCGGTCTAACTTCGTCACTGCGGCGTTCCGATGCTTCTGAAGTGAGGTGTTGGCTGTTAGAACGCCTCCGACTGCCATTTGTTTCTGAGTCATTGGATCTATGAAAAACATCAATTTTCATCACACGGTCGATGCAGGGTGGTCCTGCGCTGAGTTCCCCAAGCTGGACGCGCCGACCACGGCGGTCCTTGTGTTCGGGGCGCCCAAGCACCCGGACTTGGCGGATCGGTTAACGGAGCTGCGAGAGGCGTTTCCGACGTCGATCATCCTGGGCTGCTCCACCGCGGGTGAAATCCGTGACATGGAGCTGTGCGATAATTCGCTGAGCGTCTCGGTGATGCGGTTTGAGCACACGTCGCTGCGGGTGGCGTCGGCGTCGCTGGACGCGGGAAGCACCGCCGCGGCGGACCAGTTGTGCGAGCAGCTTGCGGGCCAGGGGCTTCGGGCCTTGCTGGTGCTGTCGCCGTGGATGGGGGTGAACGGCACGGAGATGGCGGCGTCGTTCGCCCGCAACCTGCCACCCGACGCGCGGGTTGTGGGCGGGATGGCAGCCGACGGCCATCGCTTCGAGCGCACGTGGGTGATCGACGGTGATGCTGCGGTGAGCCATCGCGTGACGGCGATGGGTTTTTACGGCGACCGCTTCCGGCTAGGCTGCGGCACCGGCGCGGGATGGTCGCCCTTCGGCCCCGAGCGTGTGGTGACCCGGTCCCAGGGCAACGTACTGCACACACTGGACGGTAAGCCGGCGCTGGATATTTACGAACGTTATCTAGGAGATTTGGCGGCGGATCTTCCGATGTCGGCGCTGCTTTTTCCCCTGTCGATCAACCGGCCGGGGCGCGAGCAGCGGGACTTGGTGCGTACGGTGCTGGATATTGACCGCGACGCACGGACGATGACGTTCAGCGGTGATATCCCCCAAGGGGCCAGGGCCTCGATGATGCGCTGCCACGTGGACGACCTGGTGGACGGTGCGGAGTCGGCGACGGCGCAGGCGAACGCGGCGCTGGGAGATGCGAGTTCGGATCGGCTGGCGATCGTGGTTAGTTGTGTGGGGCGCCGCCTGGTGATGAAGCACCGCGCTGAGGAAGAGCTGGAGGCGGTGGGCGAGACGCTGGCCGATGGGACGCCCGTGACGGGGTTCTTTTCTTACGGGGAGCTGGCCCCGGCCGAGGGCAGCGTGTGCGAGTTGCATAACGAGACCATGACCCTTGGGTTGTTTTCCGAGGCTTGAAAACGCGACGCGCTATGAAATCACTTCTTACTAAACAGCTTCGTCGTTTTGACCTGTGCCCCGACGCCACGCCCAAAGGCGAGGCGTGGACGCAGTTCCTGGAGCGAGTGAAGGAGACCTACGCCAGTATGGAGCGCGACCGCTACCTGCTGGAGCAGGCCATGAATGTGTCGTCGGACGAGATGCGTGAGTTGATCGACGAACTGAGGCAGCGTAATCATGAACTGACCAAGGAAATTGACGGCCACGCGGTGACTGCCGAGCGGTTGCACTACCGCGCGGCCCACGACCTGCTCACCGGGCTGGTGAGCCGCACCACGCTGCTGGACCACTTGGAGCAGGAGTTGGCACGCTTTCCGGACCGTCCCGGCGAGTCGTTTGCGGCGCTGTTCATCGACCTGGACAACTTTAAACGGATCAACGACAGCCTCGGTCACTCGGCCGGGGACGCGGTGCTCCGGGTGGTTGCCGACCGGCTGCGGATCATCAGCAGCGAGTTCGCGCGTTTTGACCCATTGATCGCGCGGATCGGCGGGGACGAATTTGTGGTCGTGTTGTCGGGCCTGAATGACGATCAGCCGGCGATCGATCTTGCCGAGGCGATCTGCGGGGCGGTGGGCGAGTCGATCGACTTGGGGCACCGCAAGGTCACCATCGCGACGAGCATCGGGATCACTCGCGGCACATCAGAGCACCAGGACGGGGATGATGTGCTGCGTGACGCGGACATCGCGATGTACGCTGCCAAGCGTGCGGGTAAGGACCGTTTCGCGATGTTCGATCAGAAGATGCGGCGGGGCCTACTGAATCGCCTGTTGACCGAGCAGGAGCTGCGTGAGGGCATCGACGCGGGGCGTCTGGTGATGCACTACCAGCCCACCGTCTGCTTAGAGTCGGGCAATGTCACCGGGTTCGAGGCGTTGGTGCGTTGGAACCACCCCGTCCGGGGGCTGGTGGGGCCGGACTGCTTTATCCCGATCGCCGAAGAGTCGGGCTTGATCGGAAAGCTGGGCGAGTGGGTGCTGCAGCAGGCTTGTCGGGACCTGAACGCGATGAAGTTGGCGTGTCGCATGCGGGGCCGCAGGCTGCGGGTCGCGGTGAATCTCAGCCGTCGCGAACTCGACGACCCGGATTTCGCAGCCCGCTTCTACACAGTGCTTGAGGCCCATGGCGTGCAACCGTCGGAGATCATCGTTGAGATCACCGAGCGGACGGTCGCGGCGGATCCCCAGCGAATCACCGAGACAGTGGCGGGCTTGCGCGAGCGCGGCGTGGCGATCCACATGGACGATTTTGGTGTTGGCGAGTCGTCGCTGAGTTGCCTGCACCAGCTGCCGCTGGACGCGGTCAAGATCGACCGTGGGTTCGTGGCGCGTGCGGTCAACTCGCGCGAGTTGATGGCGTTCATCGACGCAATCGTGACCCTGGCGCACATCTTGGGCCTCGAGGTCGTGGGCGAGGGAGTTGAGAGCCCCGAGCAGGTTGCGATGCTGCAGGCCGCGGGGTGCGACGTGGGACAGGGGTACTACTTCGCCCGCCCGGTGCCTCTGCACGAGGCGGTTGACTTGCTGCACGACGCGGCCCGGCACTGGATGCACGACGATGCTGGGTTCATCGCCCAGCCGTGCCGACTGTCGACCCGCGCCTGACCACGGCCGGGGTCAGGCGCGGGTCGCTTGCGTTCCGCGAGGGGCTCTGTACATGATCGCGGCGATGGCTTTGGAAATCCAGGGACTTTGGTGCACCGGCCCGCCGGGGTGGGTCAAATTGTCGTGGCGCTGCTTTCAGTGAGCCATAGCGCGGCGGTGACGCCGCGGGGGTAATAGCGGCTGCCGCGGGCTTCGCCGCTGTGCATCTGGTCGGACCAAGCCCAGTAGGACAGGCGTGGGTGTTGCAACCAGACGACGTGGGCACGGTCCGAGGCGTGGCCTGCGTCGTTCCAGGTCTTGCCCAAGATTTCGCGGTAGACGTACTGGCAGAGGTAGATCTTGCTGAGCCAGGAGTTGATGCTGGTGGATGAGAGCTTCCACCCTCCGTCGTCGAAGAGGCACACGCCGGGCTGCAGCGCGGCGTCGATGTGCTTGCCCAAGACCGCGACGAGCGCGGCGTAGGGGCCGTTGGGGTCCAGCGCGTCGCGGCGGCCTGCGAGGTAGGGGAAGACGATGCCTTCGATCGCGGGGATGATCGGTGCGTCGTGGCCTTCGAAGAGCACCGCGGGCAGGCGGCCTTGGGCGTCGGCGCTGCTGACCAGGGTGTCGGCGGTGCGCTGGGCTTGGGCACGCGCGGCCTGGGCGGCCTGGGGCCGCTTGGCGGTGGTGAGCAGGTGTTCGAGAAGCAGATAGCTGGCCCAAGACTTCACGGCCAAGTAGACGTTGTTGCGGGCTTGGCCCAGGGAGGTGTCGAGGCTGTCGTAGGTGGTGATTTCCGAGCCCGATCCGGTGCGCGAGCTGTCCAGGCCCATGATGCCGTTGCGCTGGGCGGGGTCGGGGTGGTCGCGGTTGCACAAGGACACCAAGCAGTCTTCGAGAAGCCCGGTGTGGCGTGTGAGCCAGTCGGTGTCGTGGGTGTGTTCGAGATAGACCCCCACGCAGCAGACGAAGTTGGTGAGCTGCTCGCAGCTCATGTGCGAGAAGCAGCCGTGCAGGTCGGCCAACTCGTAGCTGGACATGCCCACGGGGGTGAAGTGGTTGGTGATGCCTTGGTCGTGGGTGAAGCTGATGCCGCCGGGGTGAATGTTTTCACCGCCGGGGACGTGCAGGGTGTCGTGGTAGGCGTAGCGGTCGATGAATCGGTCCAGGACGTTGCGGACCGTCCAGGGGTGCTGCTGCAGCTCGTAGAACAGCATGTCGACGGTGAGGTCGAAGGTGTTCATCATGCGGTATTCGCCCTCGTTGACCACCCAGCAGGGGGTGCGGTCCGCGGGGCTGAGGGCCGCAGCGCGGCCTAGGTCCAGAAACTCGGTGGAGCCGTAGTAGCTGTGCACCGCGTGGGCGAGTTGCCAGCGCTGGTCGTCGTTGAGATGCGTGGCTTTGGCCAGGTGCTCGTCGGCCCGGTCGGCGTGCTGACGGTAGTCCGCGGCGTGCTCCAGGGCGTAGCGGGCCACGGATTCCAGGCGGTCGAAGTAGCGGCTGTAAAAGTAGGTGGCGTCTTGGCCGCTGGTGACCACGCCGTCGACGTAGAACGCGACCGCGAAGCGGTAGGTGGCTTTTTGCCCTGCGGGGGTGTCGGCCAGGGCTGCGCCCACCGGGCCCAAGGTGAAGCGGCGGTTGCCGGGGTTCACCGAGCGCAGCACCGCTTCCAGGGCGAAGGCCTGGCCGGTGATGACTTCGGGCTGATCTGAAAAGATGCCTTTGAGCGAGGTCTGGGCCAGGCCGCGGAGGTCCGCGTGGGCGGGGTCGTCGACCTGGCGCAGGGCGCTGTAGGGGTCGTTGCCCGAGAAGCCGAAGAACATGCGGCGGGCGCGGTCGCAGCGGGTGTTGTCGACTTCGATCTCGACGATCACCGCCGGGCAGGTGGCGAGCTTGAGCGCGTCGTGGTCGGGCGAGGTCGCTTCGGGATCGGGCAGCGGCGCACGCGGCGAGATGACGCGGAAGGTCAGGTCGCCTGCGGTCCAGGTGTCGCGGGCCATGGTGAGCTCGCGTTCAATGGCCTTTTCGTCGAAGAAGTCGATCGACACCCCGGGAGGGGCGCTGAGGTGGTGGTCGTCTTGTTCGGGTTCGGCGGCGCTGTCTTCGTCGACGTAGCGCGTGGATTCGTCGTTGCCGTCGCGGTCGAAGAAGGGCAGGGCTTCGAAGCGGTTGGGGTCGTCGACGGATTCCAGGCCGATGTACACCGGTTCGTCTGCGGGCCTGCCTTGCTGAATCCCCAGGCCTCCCTTGGCCCCGCGGAAGCCGAGGGTGAAGGAGGCGAAGGCGCCGATGGGGCTGTGCTGGACGTTGTAGAAGAGGCTGGACATGGGCTTGGGATCCTCCGTGGGGAGTGGGGGGGGCGCAGGGTACAACCGTTTGCGCTGGTGGTGCAAAACCGTGTGATTTGTGCGCGTGGCTTGCCCGGAGGCGGAGCGGGGGTGTACGCGTGCTCCGACGCTATCCGAGGGGCATCGGGATGGCGAACGGGGGCAAGCTGTCCCGGCGGGGAGGCGAAGCGATCCGGGGCGGCGGCGAGATTAGTGCGTGTCGCGGTCGAGCTGATCGGTGATGCGGTAGGCCGATTCGTGGACCTGTTTCACGGCCTGAGCGAAGTCGTGGTGGGGTTTGAAGTCCAGGGTCAGCACGCCCTTGTTGACGTCCACGTCGTCGCGGTACTTGAAGTAGTCCCAGCCCACGCAGTGGTTGGTTTTCAGCAGGGTGATCAGGAAGTTTTGGTACCACAGGCCACGCTCGCGCTGGGTGCGGACGATCCATCCGGCGCCTTTGGTGTTGTCCAAGAGCGTGTCTTCGCCCTTGATGCAGAACTCGCTGATCAGGAAGGGGCGGTCGGCGGTGTCTGCCCACATCCCCGAAATCTTTTCAGGCAGCGACCAGTATCCGTAGGTGTTGAAGGTCATCACGTCCAGGTGGGCGCCGGCGGCGGCGACCACGGGCTTGATTTTGAGCCCGGCGCCGTGAAGCCGCGATCCAATCACCAGGTGGTTGGGGTCGTGACGGTGCAGGGCCTCGCTGGTCAGCTGGTAGTAGCGGTTGTAGACGTGGCCCAGGTAGGCTTGGTTGTCTTCGGCGGTGGCGTCTTGGGCGATGACGTCGGCGCCGCGTCGGGCGCGGAACCATCGCCAGGCTTCTTCGCGGTTGTATTTCAGTTCGTTGTCGTCGGGGTCCAGGGCCAGCGTGATGTCGAGCATGTCACGCCGGGCGGGCATTTCATTGTCGGTGTAGTGGCCCACCAGATAAGGGTCGTCGCGCAGGTGTTCGGTGGATTCCCGGGCGTAGGTGTCGCAGAAGGCCGGGAAGTCGGGGTGGAAGACGGGGATGCAGTTGGAGCGGTAGCCCGTGTGCCCGTATTTCTCGTAGATGACCCCGAGCGTCTCGCCGAAGGTGACCATGAAGCTCAGCGAGGACGTGTAGGGGTAGGGGGATCCTGTCTGGGCGAAAATGTCGTTTTCAGACCAGCGCCCCAGGCCGTTGAATCCCAGGCCGTTGAGGGTTTTGACGGCTTGGGCGGCCCACAGCCGCCCGCCTTGGGCTTGCACGTGTTCACGCACCTCGGCGGGGAGTACTTCGGTGCCGGCACTGCGGGTGCGCCGGTACACGGCGTTGAGCCCCATGCGGATCATGGGGTGGCCGTCGGGGTCGATGAACCACCAACGCGACTTGATCTTGGCCACGCGGAAGAACCCGGTGGCTTCGTGCTGCACGGACTTAAGCCCGCCGTAGCGTGACAACGCCGGGGCTGTGTGTGCACTGGCGGATTCCCCCAGCAGAGCGTCGACGCTCAGGGCGTCGTGTTGTTTCCACGCGGTGTCGGGTTTTTTGCGAGACGCGATGGAGATCGGGCTGCTTGACGCGGCGCTTTGTGAGCACGCGGACATGGGGGTGAGAAGCAGTGTTGCAAGCAGGGCGGCGATCAATGGAAACGGACGTGGGTACATAAGGGGAATGCTCTTAGGGCTCAAAGGTGTGGGGTGGGTTCTTGTCTTACTTGGAGTTTTCGGAGGGGGGACGCGATTTGGTGCGTTTCGTCGGTGTTTGCAAGCCACTGGGCCAGTAGATCGCGGTGTTGGGCGAGCAGCGCGGCGTACGTGGCATCGACGGCAAGATTGTTGGTCTGGCCCGGGTCAGTGATCATGTCGAAGAAACAAGGCGATGCTCCGCATCTTGGCGGAGAATCGCGAGGGCCGGATCTGATGTTGCAGCATGGTGTTTGCTCCGTTTCCGGATATGCGTGCGGCTAAAGTCAATCTTCAGTGGCTCGGTGTTCAATGGCTTCAAAACACATTATGCGCGGGCTTGTCGGCGGCTGAAAGAACCGGGGGGCGTGCGAATGCACTTGCCTCATTGTGCTCGTCTGTGGTGTGGCGCGAGACGGCAGGTTTGAGTTAAGTCGGTAGGACCCAGTCGGGGCGGATGAAGTGGCAGGTGTAGCCGTTGGGAATGCGTTGCAGGTAGTCCTGGTGCTCGGTCTCGGCTTCCCAGAAGTCGCCCGCGGGGTTGACGGGGGTGACGACCTTGCCCGGCCAGCGGCCCGTGGCTTCGACCTGGTGGATGGTGTCTTGGGCGATGCGGCGCTGGGCGTCGGAGGTGGTGAAGATCTCGGACCGGTAGGAGCGTCCGCGGTCGTTGCCCTGGCGGTCGGGTGTGGTGGGGTCGTGGATCTGAAAAAAGAACGCGAGCAGGGCGCGATACGAAATCACCTGGGGATCGAAAATGACTTCGATGGCCTCGGCGTGGTCGCCGTGGTTGCGGTAGGTCGCTTGGGGAACGTCGCCACCGGTGTAGCCCACGCGGGTGCTCAGCACACCGGCTTGTTTGCGGATGAGCTCTTGCATGCCCCAGAAGCATCCGCCGGCGAGGATGGCACGTTCGGTGGTGTCGCTCATGAAAGGGGATGGGGTGAGAGGTGGGGTCGCGTTTGGGATCAGCACGCATTCAAGAGTGGTCTGTGGCGGCGTTCAGGCGTGTGCCCCGGACGTGTGTCCCGGAGGTGTGTCCCAGACGTGCGACTCAGATGTGTGATCCAGATGTGTGGCCTGGTCCACGTTTTTAGGTGGCGGGGGCCAGGGTGGGCGAGGGCGACACGCGGCGACCACGCAGGTGGATCCACAGGCTGGTGAGCCCGACGTAGAGGTAGCCGGTGGCGAAGAGCGTGAGGAAGGGCATGGACACCGCGGTGTTGCGTGCGTGCAGGCTGCTGTAGGCACAGGCAAAGAGCAGCAGGCCCATGCCGATCTCGAGGAAGGTGATCCAGAGTTTCAGCGAGGGGATGGGGATGACCGACAGGGCTGAGGTGGACGACTTGGTTTCGGCCACGGGCTGGTCTCCGTACTTGGGGGTGCGGATAAAGGGGGTTTCGTGGCCCACCAAGGCTTCGATACAGGCGATGGCGTTGTTGAGTGCGATGCCTATGCCGATGGACATCAGCAGGGGGATTTGCAGCAGCGTGAGCCAGACGCTGCGTTTTTGGGCCCGCTGGCTAGCGATATAGAAGGTGGTGGCGGAGATGGTGCCGACCATGAAGAGGCTCAGGCCCAGGAACACGCCGGCCCAGCGGCCGTCTTCGATCGGCTGCAGGTTGACCCAGACCGCGGGGTAAAACAGCAGGGCGAAGAGGGTGATGTACAAGTACACCATGGGGCTGGTGAGGTGGAAGAAGGCTTCGACCTTGACCTTGAAGGGGATGTCGGCGGTGAGCAGACGCGGCAGCAGCTTCTTGGCGGTTTGGATGCTGCCTTTGGTCCAGCGGTGTTGCTGGCTCTTGAAGGCGTTGATTTCAGGTGGTAATTCGGCGGGGCAGGTGACCCACGGCAGGAAGCGGAAGTCCCAGCCCGCGAGCTGGGCGCGGTAGCTCAGGTCCACGTCTTCGGTGAGCGTGTCGTGCTGCCAGCCGCCGGCTTCTTGGATGGCGGCGGCTCGCCACAGGCCTGCGGTGCCGTTGAAGTTGATCCAGGCTCCGCTGCGGTTGCGGGCGGTGTGTTCGACGACAAAGTGGCCGTCGAGGAAGATGGCCTGTCCACGGGTCAGCAGGCTTTCGGTGCGGTTGAGGTGGCTCCAGCGCGTCTGCACCATGCCCAGCTTGGGGTCGGTGAAGTGGTGGACGGTGCGTTTGAGAAAGTTCTCGGGGGGCACAAAGTCCGCGTCGAAGATGGCGATCAGTTCGCCGCTGGCCGAGGCCATGCCTTCTTCGAGGGCGCCGGCTTTGTAGCCGGTGCGGTCGGTGCGGTGGCGAAGCTCGATGTCCACGCCTTGTTCGCGCCAGTGTTCGACCCGGCGGCGGGCGATCTGCTCGCTGCCGTCGGTCGAGTCGTCGAGCACCTGGATCTGCAGGCGGTCGGCGGGGTAGGTGATGGCGCACGCGGCGTCGATGATGCGTTCGACGACCCGGCCTTCATTGAACACGGGCAGTTGCACGGTGACCCGGGGCAGCTCGGTGAAGCGGTGGTCGGGGCGGGGCACTTCGCTGCGGTGACGTGCGAAGAGGTAGACCAACCAGTAACGGTGGACGCCGTAGGTGCCAATCAGGACCAACAGACCGAGGTAGCCGGCGGTGAGCGGCCAACGCAAGGTCGTCAGGACTTCGGCAATGTCTGCAATGAGAAGGGGCTGCTGGAGCATGAGATGGCGTGGGGCGTGCGGATAAGGAATGGCCCTGATAAGGGCGGGGGGCCGGGAGTTTAGCCGGCCGGGGTCGATGGCCGCGGGGCGGCGGACGTTGGGGCGCTCAGTCTACTTTGCCTAAGCGTACAGCGTTCATTCAAAATCAGGATATCTGGAGTCATGGGGGGGTGCCGTGGGCGGGGCTTGGTGTCCGATAAGCGCGGCGGGTATTTCCAGCTTAAGTGGTCACTGGGCTTCGGTCCGATACCGCGAAGGTCCGAAACGAACCCCTGCTGTGGGGCTTGGACCTGTTACCGCCCCGAATCACCCGTGGAGCATGATGCGTACAGAACCCACCCTTCATCATGTGCTGCTCGTGCTCGTGCTTGGTCTAGGCCTGGCGGGGTGCGTGGTCGAGTCGTATCCGGTGTCGGCGACCGACACACGGCGGGTGCCCAGGGTGGAGATTCCCCACCCGGCCCAATCGTCGATCCGGCCCGTTGGGGCCGCCTCTGCTGCGGGGGTGGGCCTTGGAGGGATCCGTGAAGACAAGCCGTTGGCGGGGCCGGTTATTCCCGCCCCCGCACCGGGCCTAGCCCCGCTTTCTGCCCCTGTATCTGCCCCTGCGGCGACATCCGTGCCCACGCCGGTCGCGGTGGCGGCAGGGGGCACCGCGACGCCACGGCCTCAGACGCAGGTCGCCCCGCAGGCCCCTGGTGCGGTGGTGCGTGCGGCTCCAAGGGGCTATGTGCAGGCCGATGTGCAGGCCGATGTGCAGGCCAATGTGGCCGCGGATCGGCGGCGTTCGGACTTTCTTCGATTTGGCGAATTGCCCCCCTCGGCGAATGCCGCGCGGGCCGCCGCGGCAGGCCAGCCCGCGGCCAGTCCTTCTGACAACCCCCGCTCGGTGCGCCGGGTGACCTTTGCTGACGAGGGGGCGGATTCGGACGTGGCCCCGGGGCCCAAGGGTGCGTTCATCGTTTTTGCATCCACCCGCCACCGCGAAACCAGCGATCTGTACTTACAGCGCACCGGCAGCGCGGCGGTGACCCAACTGACCAGTGATCCGTCGAACGACGTGATGCCGGCGCTGAGTCCAGACGGTTCGCAGCTGGCCTATGCCAGCGACCGTGCGGGCACCTGGGATCTGTATCTCACCAACCTGCGGGGCGGGGCCACGGTCCGGCTAACGGACGACGGCTCGCAGAACCTGCATCCCAGCTTCAGCCCCGACGGCAAGTGGCTGGTGTATTGCAGCCGCGCCCCGCGTTCAGGCGTGTGGGAACTGGTGCTGATCGAGTTGGCTCACCCCGGGCAGCGGCGTCTGGTGGGCCACGGGCTGTTTCCGGCGTTCAGCCCTGTGGATGGACGCATCGTCTATCAGCGTGCTCGCGAACGCGGCGGACGCTGGTTCAGCTTGTGGACCTTGGACTTGGCCCATGCGAACCCGGGTCCGCCCACGGAGATCGCGGCCAGCAGCAACGCGGCACTGATTACCCCGGCGTGGAGTCCAGACGGTAAGCGGGTTGTTTTTTGCACCGTGCTGGATCCTGCGGCCGATAGCAACCCGGATTCGTGGGCTGACAGCGGCGCTTCAGGCGCGGATGGTCAGCCCGGCACATCTCGGGCGGACGTCTGGGTGTGTGATGCAGATGGCGGGCAACGCGCCCGTCTGACACGCGGTGGCTATGCCCACCTTCAGCCGGCATGGGCCAATGAACCCGGCGGCCTCGGCTCGATTTACTTCGTGTCAGACCGCAGTGCCCGTGGAAGCGAAAACGTCTACGCCTTGCAGGTGCCTGACGTGCAAACCATGCGATCGCCCGAGGCGGTCTTTGAAGCGGGCGTGCCCGTGCGACCTTAACGACCGCCTCGCGGTCACCCCAACCGCCGCGCTAGCGCGGCACACCGACTAAACCACGCCCAGGCAGGATGCCAAGGCGTTTACCGGCAGGATGCCATGACAAGTAAACAGATCATGCTGATCTTGCCGGTCCTGTGGGGCGCGCTGCTATGCGGCTGCGCTCTGCCCGAGCCTGTGGTCCGTCCGGTCTCGCCTTACAGCGGGCGTCGCGTTTTCGCGGTTGCTCCGCTGCGTAATGAGTCGGGTAGCCAGCACGCGGATGCTCTACGCACCGCGGACTGTCTTACGGCCCAAGTGGCCCGGGTGCGCGGGGTCGACACGGTGGCGGTCAACCGGGTGTTGGGTGCCATGCGGGCCATGGGGCTTCATGGCATCGACACCCCCGAGCAGGCTCACCAGTTGCGTGAGTGGCTGGGGGTGGACGGGCTGCTGGTGGGATCGATCACCGCCTACGACCCCTACGACCCGCCGACCCTTGGCCTGGCCGTGGAGATCTACCGCGGTGACCGCGACCACGGCGGGACCCCCACCAACCCGGACCCCCGCGAGTTGTCGCGGGCCCCGCGGCTGCCTGGCGACACCGCCATCGCTGACCCGGGCCCGGACTTGGGCCCCACCAGCGCTATCGCGGGCCACTACGACGCCTCGGACCCCGAGGTGGCGGCGCTGCTTGACGCTTACGTCGTCGAGCGTGGGCCCGATGGCACGAGTGAGATGACCCGCCGCCGCTTTACCGCAAGCATTGATCTGTACACCGAATTCGTGAGCTACCAGCTCACTGCGCGTCTGATGGACGCAGAACGGCTCCAGATACGGAGCCCCCAGAACCGCCGCCACCAGGCGGCCACCTCTTCGCCCTGATTCGGGTCGGCCTTCACGCCGGCCCGCCGCAAGGCGAGGCCGAAAGCGTGAAGCGCATGCCCGATTTTACACCTCATCACGACGACGCCCCCCGCCTGGAAGCGGGCGCAAACCCCCACGAACTGGTCTTGGTCAAGGCCGGCGAGCGGTTTGTGTTTCCCTGCCCGCCCGGAGGCGAAGCCGACCTGCTGACGCACCTGCGCAGCATGGTCACCGACCCGCACTCGGGCCTGAACTGGTTTGACGCCGCGGTGGTGTCGCACGCCATGGGGCAACGCATGTCTGACCGCCTCGCCGCTCAGGGCGCCGAGGCTTCTCCCCGGCGACGCACCGGGTAGCGCTTTACCTCCACTCCGCCGCTCCGCTCCCTCTGCCCCCCGATCCGGCAGCCCCCTCTGTATATCCCTGCTCGTTCGCTGAGCCCTCGAAAGCAAGAAGAATTCCCATGGCCGAAACCGCCCCTGTCGTTCAGAAATTTGTTGACTACCTCCGCTACGAGCGGCACTTCAGCCCCTACACCGCCCGGTGCTACGGCGCTGACCTTCGTCAGTTCAGTGAGTTCCTCGCCGGCGACACCGTTGGCCCGGATCAAGAAATCCCCGAAGAGCTCATTGGCAAGGTCGAAGAGCGTCTGCACGCCGCCGACGCGTCGACGGTCCGTGACTTCTTGCTGCACCTCGACGGCTTTGGTTACAGCCCGGCCACCACGGCTCGCAAGATCGCCACCCTGCGCAGCTTCTACAAATGGATGCTGAAAAAGGGCTTTGCCCAGGTCAACCCCATGCTGCTGATCCGCACGCCCAAGCAGGCCAAACGCCTGCCCAAGGCCATCGCGGTGGAGCAGGTCGAGCAGTTGCTGGCCGCCCCGGACAACCGCGAGACGCTGGGCGCCCGCGATCGTGCGATTCTCGAAACGCTCTACTCCACGGGTGTACGTGTGAGCGAGCTGGTGGACCTGAACCGCAACGACGTGGACATGACCGGCAGCACCATGCATGTGCGCGGCAAGGGCAAGAAGGAACGCATCGTGCCTCTGGGCAGCCACGCGATGGCCGCCATCCGTCACTACATGACGCTGCTGGAACCCGACGCCCGCTTCGCGGAGCTGCGTCAGCAGAGCATGGTCGACCCCGCGGTGCCTTTGTTTGTGAACAAAAACGGCGGCCGCCTGAGCAGCCGTAGCGTCCGCCGCAAGCTGGACAAGTATCTCAAGAGCTGCGGCCTAGACGGCACCATTAGCCCGCACACCCTGCGGCACAGCTTCGCCACGCACCTGCTGGACAACGGCGCCGACCTGCGGAGTGTGCAGGAGCTGCTGGGCCACCAGAGCCTGAGCACCACGCAGGTGTACACCCACCTGTCGAGCATGCGGCTGCGGACCGCTTACGACCACGCCCACCCCCGTGCGGTGTGAGTCGGCGGTGAGGAAAGCCTGATTAAAAAACGACCGCCGCGGCTTGTGCCGCGGCGGTTTTTTTATGGGTTGGCCACGGGCCGTTACTGCGCCGTGGTGTCGGTCGGGGGCTTGCCCTCTTCGCGCAAGCGCTGGCTGGTGTCGTGGCGCGGCTTGGGTGGGGCGGTGCCGCGGCGCCGTGCGGCGAAGAACGACCGAAGCAGATCCGCGGAGGCCTGGGCTTGCACGCCGGCGACGATCCGCATGCGGTGGTTGAAACGCGGCTCGTCGCACAGGCGGTGCAGGGTGTCCACGCAGCCCATCTTGGGATCCGCGGCGCCGTAGACCAGCTCGTCGATGCGGGCGTTCACCAGGGCGCCTGCGCACATGGGGCAGGGCTCCAGGGTGACCGCCAGGCCGTGGCCTTCGAGCCGCCACACGCCGCGTTGGGCGGCCGCTTGGCGCAGGGCGAGCACCTCGGCGTGGGCGGTGGGGTCGGCGTCGTTTTCGCGGCGGTTGTGGGCGGTTGCGACGATGTGTCCGTCGCTGAGCCGGTAGACCACTGCGCCCACGGGCACCTCGCCCTGGGCCGCGGCGCGGGTGGCCGCGGCCATGGCCGCGGTCATCGCGGTGTTTTGTATCTCGTTGGCGGTGGGGCGGTCAGGCACAGGAGGCGTAAACTAGCGGCATGAAGGCAAACGCGAGCCGAGCGGCGGTGGGGGTGTTGCTGGCGGCGGTGGTGGCCCTGCCGTTTTTGCTCAAATTTGCCGGGTTCGGTGAGCTTCCGGCCCGGGCGGGGAACGCGGGCGGCGAGCGCGGCGGGGCGGATGTGCTGGTCATCCTCACGCCGCACAACGAGCAGATCCGATCCGAGATGGCGGCGGGCTTTAACCGCTGGCGGCGTGCGGCAGCCCTGGGCCCGGTGAGTTTTGACTGGCGTGCCTCGGGCGGCACGACCGACCTGCGTAAATCGGTTTTGGCTCAGTTCACCGCGTTGGCCAAGGCCGGTCGGCCGCTGGATCAGGGCATCGGCCTGGATCTGTTTTTTGGTGGCGGCGACTACGACCACGGCAAGCTGGCGGTGGGCGTGATGGTGGGGCCAGAGCATGAGACCGTGGCCCAGGTGGCGGACTTACCCGCGGGGCTGTTGGCCGCCGCGTTCCCGGCCCAAACCATCGGTGGCGAGCAGCTGCTTCATCCCCAGCGCCTGTGGATCGGCACCGCCTTGTCGAGTTTTGGCGTGGTGTACAACCGTGACCTGCTGGCGATGCTGAAGGTGCCTGCGCCGCGGTCCTGGTCGGACTTGGCCGACCCTGCCTACGCGGGTTGGGTGGCGGCGGCCGACCCCAGCCACTCGGGATCGATTGCCGCCGCGTTTAACACGGTGCTGCGACGCGAAGGCTGGACCGCGGGCTGGGGCACGCTGCGGCGGGTGTTTGCCAACGCCCGCTACTTCGCCAGCAGCGCCAGCCGGGTGCCGGTGGATGTATCCAGCGGCGAGGCGGCGGCGGGGTTGTGCATTGACTTTTACGGGCGTACCCAGGCCGGGGCGGTGGCGCCGCGCGGGGCCGGGTCCGCAGATGCCGGCGTGGTGGACCCCGGGCAGGCCAGCCGTTTGGGGTATGTCGACCCGGTGCAGGACGGCCGCAGCATGACCGCGACCACGGCAGATCCGATCACCCTGCTGCGGGGCGCCCCACACCGCGACACGGCCCAGCAGTTCATCGCCTGGCTGCTGAGCCCCGCGGGCCAGCGTCTGTGGCAGGCCCGGCCGGGCACCGAGGGCGGGCCGATACGCCACGCGCTGCGGCGCCAGCCGATCCGGCGCGACCTGTACACCCCCGTGGGCCGGGCGGGATGGAGTGACCCCCAGGTGGACCCCTGGGCCGCCGCGGCGCCGATGCCCGAGGGCACGCCCAACTATTTTTCGCTGGTGGCCCCGGTGACCCACGCCCTGGGCATCGACGTGCACGACGGGCTGGTTGAGGCCTGGGCGGCCCTGCGGACCCTCGGGCCGGACCACCCCGAGCACGGCACGGCCTGGCAGTTGTTTGATGCGATGCCCGAGGACCTGACTCCTGCGGTGCCCGGTGACGCGGTCGCGCTGCGGGACATGGCCCAGGCCCTGGCGAACCGCACCCCGGATCAGCGCCTGCTGGACGCGCAGCGCTGGACCGGTTTCTTCGCGGGAAACTATCGGCGTATTGTTGGGCTTGCCGCCGAGGCGGGCTCTGGGTCAGAATGAACCTGCCCCGCACGGTACGACTGCGGCGTCAAAGAAAGCGTGGCCCCTTAGATGCATGAACCGCAAGACTTTTTTTTGTTCCCCGGGTTGAAGGCACGCCCGTGGTGTCTGCTCTGGTTGCTGGCCGTAGCCCTGGGCGGGATGCAGGCCCAAGCCCACCCCGCGCGTGCGCCGCAGACGCACCCGGGCTGGGTGCATCCGCCCCTACTGGCGTCGCCCGCGCCGCCCAAGCCGGTGGAACCGCCGCTACGCATGAGTGTGCGCGACGCCCAGGGCAAGACGCTGCGCGGTTCCATCACCGCTTTTGACGCGCTGGGTTTTCTCTTCCGCGTCCGCGGGGAGCAGGACACGCGGCGCTTGTCTTGGCGGGTGCTCGAACCCGCTCGCGTGCTCAAAATCCACGACCGGCTGTTGGGCCGTGAAGACGGCGAGGGGTGGCTGCAACTGGGCGCCGCGCTCTACGCCCGCGACGCGGCGGAGCCGGGCGAGAACGCGATCAAGCGGGCGCTGCGTGCAGACCCTGGGTTGGCCGAGCGTGCGGGCTTGGCCCGCGACCGCAAGCCCATCGGCGATCCGGCGGCGACGGCCCATGGGGACGACACCGACGCAGAGTCTTCCGAAAGGGCGGATGACAGTGGGCAGGCGCCCCGGAAGGGGCGCTCGGGTCCGCTGTCCACGGGCCAGACGCAAAACCGCTTCTGGGGCACGTTATCCGACGAGGTGATGGAGTCCAGCGTCGCGAGCTTGTTGGCCGAGGCAGAGACTGCACGCCAGACCCTGGGGCTGAACCTCAAGATTTACGACCGCTCCAAGTACTACATGTTTGTGAGCGACATGCCCGCGGGCGAAGCCAACCGGTGGGCGGGGCTGCTGGACCGTTTATACGACCGGCTTTGCGACACCTTTGCCGTGCCGCGCGGCACCAACGTGTTTCGCGGCCGTGGCCTGATTTACGTGTTTCGTCAAGAGCGTGACTACCACCGTTTTCAACGCGTGTTACATGAATTTGATTCGTCGGGTAGCTCAGGGCTGTGCAGGTCGTACGGCAACGGTCACGTTGAAATCACGCTTTACCGTCAACAAAGCGACGAATTGTTTTCGCACGTCCTGGTGCACGAAGCGGTGCACGGGTTCCTACACCGCTACCGCTCGCATCCCAGTGTGGTGTCGTGGGCCAACGAGGGGCTGGCCGAATTCGTGGCCGCGGATCTGGTGGGGCTGTACCGCCCGCGCGAGGTCCGCGACCGCGTGGCGCGTTACTTAGAGCGGGCCGGCGGCACTGGCGGCATGTTCGACAAAAAACCCATTGACGGCTGGCAGTACCCCGTGGCCCAGGCCTTGTGCGACTTCATGATTGCCCAGGACCGCGGCCGCTACCGCAACTTCATCAACGCGATCAAAGACGGCAAGCCTTGGGAAGAAGCGTTGGAAGAAGACTACGGCGTGACCCGAGGGATTTTGCTTGCCGCCTTTGGCCGGGCGCTGGGCTTGCCGGAGCTTCGAAACTGATGCCCCATCACCCTGAATTGCCTCGCGACACACCCGCGCCGCGTCGCGTGCCCACCTTGGGCCTGCTGGGAGCTCCGGGAGCCGGCAAAAGCCACGTGGCCCGCGTGTTTGCGGGTTTGGGCGCTGCGGTCATCGACGCCGATGCCCTGGCCCGTGCGGTCTTGGATGACCCCGAGGTCGCCGGGGAACTGGCGGCGTGGTGGGGGGCGGACGTACTCACCGACCAGGGCCAGGTCGACCGCTCGGCGGTGGCCCAGCGGGTTTTTGGCGACCGGCCCGCCGCTGTGGCCAACCGCGAGCGTCTCGAAGGGCTGATTCACCCCCGGGTGAATGCCGCCCGGGCCGCGGCCCGGGCCGGGCACCTCGCGGATCCGGCGGTCACCGCGGTGATCGAAGACTGCCCGCTGCTGCTCGAAGAAGGCTTAGAGGGGCGGTGCGACGCGCTTGTGTACGTTGACACACCCTGGGAGGTGCGGCTGGAACGGGTGTCCACGGCCCGAGGCTGGGACGCGGCGGAATTGGCCCGGAGAGATAAAAGTCAGCTGCCGCTTGACATCAAGCGGCGCCGCGCTGATTATGTCCTGCAGGGCACCGCGGCTAGCTCCGTGATGCTCCAAGCCTGCCAAAAGATTTTTGCTGAACGGGGTGTGCCATCCGGCTCCGCCCCGTGATCGAAGTCCTAGGACGACGTTTGACTCAATTGTTCCCCATCGACTTTCTTGTGCTTACTGAAGAGGCATACGTGCATCCGCGGCTTGCGGGCGTGGGTCTACCTTTTCTGCAGTACGCGGTTGGTCTGGACTCTGCGGCGGTGCACGCCGTGGTGGATTGAAGCGAACCCACGGTCGTGGCGGTTTGAATTGGTTGCCCTCGATTGGGCCAGCGGGACGGAACCCCTAGCTGACCGAGCCCGTACCACGTGGGCTCGCCTCGACGAACCCGGGCAAGATGCCCCCCCCCCCCCCCCCCCC
>JALZVY010000143.1 GCA_023300125.1 Phycisphaera sp. | reverse complement strand
CGTGGTTCTCAAGCCCCGCCGCGGTGCTAACACCGAACCACGCCGCCGCCCACCGTGTGGTGGGGTGGGGCGTGCTTGGCACAGCCCTGCTCGGGGTAACCGCCGTGCTCGTGGTCACCAGCACGTCACACTTCTGGCCGTTATTCGCCGTGTACGCGGCGGCCGTGCTGCTTATTCTCAGCGACTACATAAAAACGGGCGCCCCACGCCACGGCCTCCGCGCCGTGCCGGTCCACCTTGTTCCCTTCGTCGTACCCGCGGCGATCCCCATGATGCAGGGGCATAGCTCCAGCCCTTGGCTTGAAGCGTATCTGCGCGGAGATTTTCCGGTCGCCACCCTGGCCCTGGGCTTGTGCGCCCTGCTCGTCGCGTGGCGGATCGACCACCGCCTGCAGCGGATGGCCCGCGAACGTGCCGAGCATCATGCGGGCCCGCTCATGAGCAGCGCCGACTACACCGCCGAGCGCCAACGCGATCAGAAACAGATCCAGTCTGTAGACACCCCACCCCGCGGCTGGTGGCCCCGCCCGTCCCACACCAAAGTCAATGCGAATCGTTGGTGGCCGCCGCTCATCCCGCTGATCGTCGTGAACGGATTTCTCTGGTCGCAAGGATTCTTCAGCGCCTTCAAGCTGCCCGATCTGTGGGTCTTCTTCTCACTGCTCGGCTCACCGGTCATCCTCGGCATAATCCTTTTCGTTCCGCTGAGCATCCCAAGCCGAAAGTGGGCCGGGCAGTTCGCCCTGATGCCCCAGATCATGCTGCGTCCCGCGCCCCGACGCGAGCAGATCAACCGCTTTTTCCGTGCCGCGGGCCGCGACTTCGCCCGCCTGTGGCCCGTGGTGCTGATCACCGCGGCGCTCTACGGCGCCACGCAAGGAGGATTCACCAGCCAAGGGCTCTGCGCAGCGCTCGCCATGGGTCTACTCGCCGCCAGCACCGTCGCGCTGGCCTACGCCGCGGTTCTTTTGGCCCTGCCTCATTGGGAGCAAAGCGGCAAAACGCTCATGTTTTCTCTTGCGATGGTGATGCTGTTCGGCACCATATTCTTCCTGCCTCAAAGCCAGGCGATCAGCATCACACTTCTCTCAGGCCTGGGACTCGCGGCGCTGCTGGCCGCCGTGGTGCTGACCTTCATCGCCTACGCCCGTTACCAAAACATCGAGTGGGGCATGCACTGAATTATCATGGCGCCATGGCAACCACCACCACCCTGGGCCTCATCCAACACGCCTGCCCGACCGACGCGGCGCCCGGCCAGACGCTGGCCGTCGCCACCGAATTAATCCGCGAAGCCGCGGGCAGGGGGGCCACGCTCATCGCCACCCAAGAACTCTTCGTCGGCCCCTATTTCTGCCAAACCGAAGATGAATCCCAGTTCGACCGCGCCGAGCCCGTGCCCGATGGGCCCACGACCCGGCACCTGCAACAACTTGCCGACGAACTGGACGTGGCCATCACCGGCTCGCTCTTCGAGAAGCGCGCCCCGGGCGTGTATCACAACACCTCGGTGATGATCGACCCACGCGGCGCCGTGGTGGACCGCTACCGCAAGATGCACATCCCCGACGACCCCAGGTTCTACGAAAAGTACTACTTCACCCCGGGCGACCTGGGCTTCCGCGCGCAAGAAGTCGACGGCGTGCACACCGGCATGCTCATCTGCTGGGACCAGTGGTACCCCGAGGCCGCGCGGCTCACGGCGCTTGCGGGCGCGCAGGTGCTTTTCTACCCCACCGCCATCGGCTGGTACCACGGCGAAACCGAGCAAGACAAACAGCAGCAGCTCGAAGCCTGGCAGACCGTGCAAAAAAGCCACGCCATCGCCAACGGCGTCTTCGTCGCCGCCATCAACCGCGTCGGCACCGAAGACGATCTCACCTTCTGGGGCAACAGCTTCGTATGCGATCCCGGCGGCACCGTGATCGCTCAGGCCAGCGCCATCCAGCCCGAAGCCTTGGTCGTCGACATCGACTTCGCCCAGGTCGAAGCCTGGCGCCGCGGCTGGCCGTTTCTGCGCGACCGCCGCATCGATGCGTATGACCGGATCAACCAGCGGATGATTGATTGACCACGTCCAGGCGTCTGAAGCACAACCCCGCCCTCACGAATCCGTGTCCGTCTGTATGGTCACGGCGAAAGCCGCCTCAATCCGGGCAACCTCGTCGTCGGTGAGCATCGCGAAATGCTTTTCGCGTTTCCGCACAGAAAGCCTGCCACCCTGTTGCCCCATCAGTCGTAGAAGAAGATCCAAAAGGCGATCGGGCATATCGACAATGTCGCGGACCGCCGTCCGGGCGCGATCGTAACTCAGCAAAAAATGAATTTCTTGCGGGACACTTTTGCAGACGGTTTGCTCCACGAAATCAGCGAGCGTTTCGGCCTGCCGCGTCAGGTCGGGGAAGCGGTAAAAGGCGGCGGTGTCGCCGCTGACCATCATCCGTCCGACGTCATCCAGCGTGTAGTCGATGATCTCGAGCAGCGGACGGCTGAACGCCTCCAGCGTGGCGTCATAAGCCGGTTGTTGCTCAAGCATGACCGCCGACACCGGCAAGATTAGGCCGTCGGGCGTAAAGCCCCGGCGAGCCAGGACGTGGTGGATCAAGAAACGGTGGATGCGGCCGTTGCCGTCGGAGAAGGGGTGCGTGAACACGAACCCAAAACTGACCGCCGCCGCATGAATCACCGCCGGGACCTCGGGCAGCAAACCGGTTTCAAGCCGGCGGTGCAGGCGCTCGATCCCTGCCATCAGGCCGGGCACCTCGCCGGGCGGCGGAAACACGCAGTGGATTTTCTGCTCGGTGTAGCCGGTCGATTGGCCGATGTAATTCTGATCTGCCCGGTAGTCGTCGTCACGAAAACGGGATTCGACGATTTCGTTCTGCAGCGCCAGCAGCCGATTTTTAGTCACATAATCTTCGGAGTCTGCCGAAACCAAGGCCGAAACAAACCGTTCGGCCCGCGACGCGGTCGGCGTCTCGCGTTCGATCTCAAAAGAGCTTCGGGTCTCTTTCAAGAACAAGTAGCTCACCGCGCGGCGCAGCACCGCCTCGGGAACCCCCTCTACCTGCTCGCGACAAACCCGGTCCCACTGGGCGGCATCAAACGCCTCCAGACGTTCGGTGCGGCGTACCGTCGGGCAGAATGCGGGCCCGCCCAGAAGGTTGTTGTTGATGCGCTGACGCGACACGGGTTCTACGGGCCCCGTGTAGTACTTTTCAGGGTCCAGCAGCCCGATGTAGTTGCCGCGATCTAAATTAGGCAGGTCGAGGCGCTCGCCAGTCAGCCATTCGAATAAAAACCACACCCGGCGGGTGTATTTTCCCGTGGGTTTCTGACGCACCAACTCCGCAATGTCCTGGGCAGGGACTTCCCGAAAAAGGGCGGCCAGCACCCCCAGTTCTACACCGTCGTATTTCAGCGCGAAAGCCAATTGTTCGTCCAGCCGATCCGGCCGGGCATAGGGAGGCGAGAAGACTTCGCGCACCCGGCCATCCTCAGCCCACCGCTGACGCACGCCACGCTCAGCCACAAACGACTCGCGGTGTGGCGGCAGGACTTTCAGCCCGTACGTGTCGATCAAATAGCGGTAGCCCGCAGGCTCCCAGTTGGATTCAGGTGGCTGCATAGCGGTCCTCAACGCCGATTTCGGAACAGTCCGCGACAGCCCCAACCTTAACAAAATCCCACCAAAAAAACGCTTATCCGGCAAAAAAAACGCTTACATGAAGCCTATTTTCAAAAAAAACACATACGCCGCTAGAATGGTTTTCAACCACTGAGCTGGCGATAGTGCTTTTAGAAAAGACGCTTATATTTGAAGCCTGCGATCTTATGCCTCTGGCGTGGCCCACGGGGCGACCGAGTCGCCGATGCCGCTCGCCAGGTAGCCCCCATCCACGGGAATGGTGATGCCGTTCACGAAGCTGCCGGCCTTGCTGGCCAGGTAGACCGCGGCCCCGGCGATCTCGTCGCCGGCGCCGAAGCGGGCCATCGGGGTGTGCTCCAAAATGCGGCGGCCGCGGTCGGTGCCCTCGATCATCTTGCGGTTGATGTCGGTGGGGATGAAGCCGGGCGCGATGCCGTTGGTGCGGATGCCGTACTTGGCCCACTCGTTGGCCAGGCTCTGGGTCAGCCCCATCATCGCGTGCTTGGCGCAGGCATAAGCGGTGACCTCGGTCAGGCTCATAAAACTTGAGATGCTGGCGATGTTGATGATCGCGCCGCTCTGCTGCTTTTTGAAGTGCTCACCCGCGGCCTGGCTCACGCGCAAGGCCCCGGTCACGTGGATGTTGTACAGGTCGTTCACGTCGTCGCCGGTCAGGTCAAACGTGGGCTTTTTGCACATGGTGCCCGCCGAGTTCACCACCGCGTGGATGCCCCCGAACTTGGCCACCGTTTCGGCCACGGCGGCTTTGGCCGAGGCGTCGTCGGCCACGTCCAGTTGCACCGCGGCGCAGGGCTCGCCCGATTGTCCGGCGCCCCCCAGCCCGTTGAGTTCTTCCACCGCGCCCGTGAGTTTTTCGACGGTGCGGCCGCCGATCATCACCTTCGCCCCGTGGCGGATCATCGCCGCGGCGCAGGCCTTGCCGATGCCCGAGCCCCCGCCGGTGACAAGGACAACGTGGCCGGTGAGATCAAACAGGTCGGTGGGGATGGCCATGACAGGGTCCGTGGTAAGGAAGGAAGAAAGGAGCAAACAAAACAGGACGCGAGATTCTACCGCCTACGCGACATCCCACACCCCGGCTGCGCCCGCACGCTCAAGAAAGCGTTTACACCTTCGAGGCGTTGCTGCTCTTGTGCGCGTCGTGGTCGGTGGGCTTGCGGAAGCTGTCCAGATCAACGCTTTTAAAATAAGCGATGGTGCGTTTAAGACCCTCTTCAAGGTCGATCTTGGGTTCCCATCCCAGCTCCTTCTTGGCCAGGCTGATGTCGGGCTTGCGCTGCAGCGGGTCGTCCTTGGGCAGCGGCAGGTCCACCATCTTCGAGTTCGACCCCGTCAGCTCGATGACTTTTTCGGCCAGCTGCTTGATGGTGAACTCGCCGGGGTTGCCGATGTTCACCGGTCCCACGAAGGCGTCTTGGGGGTTGCCGCTGGCCGGCTCGTTGTTCATGTGGGCCATGATCACGTCCACCAGGTCATCGCAGTAGCAGAAGCTGCGGGTCTGCTTGCCGCCGCCGTACAGGGTGATGTCTTCGCCTTTGAGCGCCTGCACGATGAAGTTGGTCACCACCCGCCCGTCGTAGGGGTGCATGCGCGGGCCGTAGGTGTTGAAGATCCGCACCACGCGGATGTCCACGCCGTTGGACCGGTGGTAGTCGAAGAACAGCGTCTCGGCGGCCCGCTTGCCCTCGTCGTAGCACGCGCGGATGCCGATGGGGTTCACGTTGCCGCGGTAGGCCTCGGTCTGGGGGTGGTGCTCGGGGGTGGGGTCGCCGTACACCTCGCTGGTGCTGGCTTGAAGAATCCGCGCCCCGGTGCGCTTGGCCATGCCCAGCATGTTGATCGCCCCCATCACCGACACCTTCATGGTCTTAATGGGGTTGTACTGGTAATGCACCGGGCTGGCCGGGCAGGCCATGTTGTAGATTTGGTCGACCTCCAAGGTGATCGGCTCAGTCACGTCGTGCCGCACAAACTCGAAGTTGGGCTCGTCCAGCAGATGCACCACGTTGTTCTTCTGGCTGGTGAACAGGTTGTCCAAGCAGATCACATCGTGACCGCCTTGAACCAATCGCTCGCAGATGTGGCTGCCCAGGAAGCCGGCGCCGCCGGTGACGAGAATGCGTTTAAGACTCATGGTTGCTTGGGTGAATAGGGGGGAGAGGCCCGAAGGCCGGTTCAGATCGAGCGACGGGGCCAGCGAAAGCTACCTTCGCCGCGGAGAGTTGCCAGCCAAACTGCCGTGCAAGCAAAAGCTTGACACCCCAGACTAACACCTACGCAACGCCCTCTGCGTTGCCGCGCCGGTGCAGACCCCACACGCCTTAGCGCGAAGGCTTAAACACCGTGCCCGCCTCGACGTCAAAGCTCACCAGCTGGCCGATTTCAAAGTCGCTCACGGCCTGGCGGGCGTCGGTCAGGCCGCAGACAAACGGCACCCCGGTGTTCACAAACAGCAGCCCCCCGGCGACATGCCCGCCCACCACACGGCCCTGCAGCCGCCGGGGGCGGCCCGACACCGGCTCTACATAGCGCCCCCCGGCGGAAATCACGTCGATGCGGCGGGCCGCGGCGTGCAGCGTGCCGGTCACCTTGTCGCCCACCGCAGCCTCCAAATCCACCTCCACGACCAGCCGCAGCCGGTACGAGGTGCCGGGGATTCGCAGCAAAATCCAATTTTCACCCCGCTCGGCCACACGGCCCGACACGACCGGGGGCAGGGCAGGATCAACAGCAGGGGAGGCAGCTAGGGACACGTCGGGGCTCGTGGTGGGGGTGGGGGACCAGGCACACGGGACAAGGCAAACCCGCAGCACCCCAGACCCTATCGGGAAGGAAGCGCCGGGCCCCGTAAGATAGTCGTCTCTCCGCGCGCCGGCACCCGGCCGCGGCCAACCCAAGGCATGGCCCCCGTGGCGACCACCCCCCAAACCGACCCCCCGACCGATCGCTCGATCAACCGCAGCTATTGCACCACCGTCCTGTCCACCGCCTACCCCCACGTGGGCCTGTTCGACGTTCAGTCCGGCGAGACCTGGATCGCACGCAAGCGCTGGCGCGTGGACCCGGCCACCGTCAGCCACGCACGCATGCTCAAAGGCGGATCGGACTTCGCCTCCACCGCCGAGAAAGACCGCTTCCTGTGCTTCTGGTTCCACCCACCCAACTCGGGCGAGATCCCCACCCACGGGCACCCCGTCGCGCTCAACGAAGCCCACCTGGTGATCCGCCTGGACCCGCAGTGGTCCTACCGCACCCAGAGCTTTGTGCCCACCACCGACGCGCGGCGAGCCAAGCGCAACACCGACGAGCAGTTTGCCTGGGGCGCCATGATCTTCGAAGCCTACCTGCGGGCCGGGCTCACCCACCCCACCTCGTACCACGTGATCGGGCCCCAGGCCTCCGAGTCGGTGTTCGATCTGCGGCGGGTCGTGCCGTGAGAGCAGATTCAAAGACCAAGGCTCCAAGCCCCAAGCACCAAACCGACAAGCCGCCGGTCGAGACCGTCTACCCGCTGCTGAAGCGCGGCGAATCCGTCACGCCCTTCCCCACGCGTTACTGGCTGCACGACCCGGTCGCCTGCCAGCGCATGGGCGAATTGGAGCGCGGCGGGGCAGTGCGCCAACTCGAAGCACAGATCGCCGCCGACCTGCGGCTGCGTCACGCCTTCGCCAAAGACCACGCCACCTACCGCGACGAGCGCTGGCAAGCCCTCACCCCCGACGACCGCGCCTGGGTCGCCGCCCGCCCCCAGATGCAGCGCACCTTTGCCGGCGGCATCGGCGGCATCGCCGACTTCACCCGTATCAAGTGCCTGCACCTGCACTGGGCCCACCACCTGGCCGTCGGCGGCACCACGGCGGGGCGGCTGATCGCGGCGATGGGGGTGTGAAAGACGGCAAGGCCATTTGAACCGCCAAGATGCCAAGAACGCCAAGGAAGACAAATCAAGGCAACAAGGCTGTGAAACACAGAGCAAGGCAGGCGAGCCACTGCGTTTCTTTGCCTTGCTCTGCCTTCACTCTGTGAACTCCGAACCTCTGTGTTGAATGCTTCGTGTTTATTGCCTTCCTTGGCGCCCTTGGCGTCTTGACGGTTAAAAACCCGGAGCCTTAAGAACCAGCCGCATCGTCGGCAATTCCTTGTCCAGCAGCGACCGCACGTAGACACACAACAAACGGTTGGCCCGCTGCAGCCCCTGGGCCTCGCCCGCCGCCGCTTTGCCCGCGGCCAGCGAACGCAACAACCCAACGGTCGCAACACGCACCCGCCAGTCTCCACCGCGCTCTTGGGTGGTCAAGCCTCCGGCCTGCGGATCAAAGCTGTACGCCCGGGCCGCCGCCAGCGGCGCGTCCCCACGCACGTCGCGGTCCAGTTCCGGGCGGTAACCACAATCGGTCAGCAAGCCCCATTGAAAATCCAGCAGTGCCGCCGCAACACCAAGCTCATCTGCCCCGTCTGCCGTCACCGCCGCGATCAACGCCACCAACAGGCCGTACGCCACGGGGTGCGGGTCGGCATCGGGCAGCAGCGCGTTCAGCAGATCCGCGGCGAACATCACCGCGTGCTGGGCGGCCAGCGAACGCCGCAGACCAAAGTGATCGTCTTGCAAATCCCACTCGGTGATCGACGCAAGATCTTGAATCGGCCGGGTCGTGGCCACCACCTGCCCGCGGTTGAGCAGGTTCAGCCCGCCGCTAAACCGCGCCACCGAAGAAGGCGAGTTGCGCCGGCTTCCCTTGGCGATGCCGCGCAGCTTGCCATGCTCGGCGCTCAACAACACCACGATCTGACTGGACTCGGAATAGTCCAGGTCGCGGATCACGATGGCATCGTCGGTGAGTCTGGGCATGCGGGAAATCGCGTAAGGCTGCGCGAGGTCGCGTCTTCGCGGCGGGGCGCAAGGCGCTAGGTGTTAGAGCCTAGAGCTTAGGAAAGGCAGTAGAACCGGAGCCGAAGGCTCGGGTGAATCAAACTAGGCTCTAAGCTCTAGCGCCTAGCGCCTCGGCCACCCACCACTCAGGCCAAACCCTTGAGCTGAGCCTCGACCGCCTCCAGCTCCCGCGCCGCGGCGGC
>JALZVY010000142.1 GCA_023300125.1 Phycisphaera sp. | reverse complement strand
GGGCGAGGGCCAGGCGCAGCTCGGTGGCGTCGTTGATCCGGTCCAGGGCTTTCAGCTGGTTCCACAGGGCCGCGGCGCGGGGGCTGAGGTCCGGGGCGGTCGGCGTGGGGGGCGTGGCCATGCAGGAGGTATCGACTTGGGGCGGGACCGGAGGGTGGTGTGGATGCAAAAACGGCCCCGGCGTGAGCCGAGGCCGTTTTTATGCGCCGTGAAGGGGGTGGTCACGGGTGCTTGGCGGGGTGGGCGTCGTCTGCGCCAGGCTTGTGCTGGGATCGGTCGGGGCGTTCGCCGCGTTCACGGTCGCCGCGGCGGCCGCGCCGTTCGCCGCGTTCGCCTTTGCCTTTGGGGCCGGCGGCAAGTTTGGCTTTTTGCTCGTCGGTGAGGTGGGAGGCGATGGCTTCGCGCATCTCTTGGCCCAGGACCCGGAGCTTACGCTGGGCGTCCACGATTTCGTCGCGGAGTGCACGGGCGTCGTCGGCCCGGTCGTCACGTTCGGCGCGGATGGCTTTGATCTGGTCGTCGCTGAGATCCATACGTGCGATGAGGCGGTCCAGGCGGTCGCCCGATGCGTCGCCGCGTTTCATGTTGCGGTGGCCTCGGTCGGGGTGGCCGTCGCTGCCGTGGTGGACGGCGTCGGGGCCGCGTGGTGGGCCTGGGCGGTGGCCGTCGGAGGGGGCGGCGACGAGGGTGACGGCAAATGCCGCGGCGAGGCTGGCGGCGGCGAGGCAAGCGGTGGTGCGTGACTTGATGGCGGGCAATCCTTTGTTTGAGCTGGAGGTTTGCCCCATCCACCGGTCGGTTGGGGCGAAAGCGGCGTTGGCCCGCGAGGGCCAACGCCGCGTGGAGGTGGGTCCGTGGGTTGGATCACTCGGCGTCGGCAGGGGCGGTCACTTCTTCTTCTGTTTGTTCGCTTTCCTTGTCTTTTTTACGCTCGCCTTTCTTGCCCTTTCTCTCGCCTTTCTTGCCTTCGCCTTTCTTGCCCTTTCTGTCGCCTTTTTTGCCTTCGCCCTTCTTGCCTTTTCGCTTGCCTTCCCGATCACCCTTCTTGCCTTTTTTGCGGTCTTTGCGGTCGCCATCGACCTCGCCCTCGGTCTCGCCCTCGGCTTCGGGCTGGGCCTCGGTCTCTGCCAGCGGGGTGAGATCGAGGTGCTCGGTCGCGAGGGCGGCGGTGGTGAACAGGCCGTTGGTGGGGCTCGCAACGGTCGTGGCCGAGGCCAGTGGGGCCATCAGGCAGGCGGCGAGCAGCAGGGCGGTGGTTTTGAGTGGGTTCATGGTGGGGTTCCTTGATGGAGGGTGAAAAACGGCCACGAAACGGGCTTCAGGGGTAGAACGCCGCAGGGCGGGTTTTGATTGCAGCCGTGGCCACGAAATAGGTGGGCGGGGCGCGCGAGCGGTTGGCTCTATGATCCTGTCATGACCGCGACGAAAAAAGACGTGCTGGCCGTGCTACGGACCATTGAAGACCCGGAATTGAAACGCGACGTGGTGACGCTGAATATGGTGCAGCGCGTGGATGTGGCCGAGGGCCGTGCGATTGTTGAGCTGAAGCTGCCCCAGCGTGCGGCGGGCTTTAAAGAGGCCATGCGCCAAGCGGCCAAGCAGGGCATTGAGGGGCTGGGGCTGGTGCCCGATGTCACGTTTTCGATCGACTTGGCGGGCAGCGGGTCGGCCCCCGATGGCCCCGGGGCGGGTGCGAGCAACCCGCTGCCGCGGGTGAAGCATGTGATTGCGGTGGGCGCGGGCAAGGGCGGCGTGGGCAAGAGCACCGTGTCGATCAACTTGGCGGTGGGCTTGGCCCGGGCGGGCAAGAAGGTGGGGCTGATGGACGGGGATATTTACGGCCCCAGCGTGCCGACGATGCTGGGCACCGATCGCTACGAGGTACGGGCCGAGGGCAAGATTTTGGTGCCTTTTGAGGTGCATGGGATCAAGACGATGACCATCGGGGCGTTGGTGGAAGACGACAAGCCGTTGATTTGGCGGGGTCCGATGGCGCACGGCGCTTTTCAGCAGCTGGCGACGCAGACGGACTGGGGCGATCTGGATTTCCTGATCATCGACCTGCCCCCGGGCACGGGCGACGTGCCGCTGACCATGAGCCAATTGCTGCCGCTGACCGGGGCGGTGGTGGTGTGTACGCCGCAGAAGGTGGCGCAAGACGATGCCAAGCGGGCGATCAACATGTTCCGGCAGCTGCAGATCGAGGTGCTGGGGCTGGTGGAAAACATGAGCTTTTTCATTGGCGACGACGGCAAGGAATACGACTTGTTTGGCCGGGGTGGAGCCGAGATGCTGGCCCAGCAGAGTGGGGTGCCGTTTATGGGTGCTATTCCGATCAACACCAACCTGCGTCGCCACAGCGATGCGGGCGACCCGACGGCGAACTTCACTGGCGAGGACACGCTGAGCGCCGCGTTGGAGGCGGTGACGCGGTCTGTGGCCCGGCAGGTGGAGGTGCACGTGGCCAGCGGCGCGGGGGTGGGGCCGACGTTGAATATTCTTTGATGAAGTGGCCGCGTGGCCCAGTGGTTGAGTGACCAAGTAAAAAGGCAATGCCATGTGGGCTTTCAGAGGTGCACTGTTTCTTGGTCTCTGCGGTTTTCAGGCCGCGTGTGCGAGTCAGCGCGGATTTGTGTCGGATGCGCCGCTTGCGCCGGCTGCGGTTCCGAAACCTGTGGCGCCCGAACCTGCGGTGGCGGGGCAGGCGTGGTTTGATGCGGTGGCGGAGAATCATTACGCCACGGTGAAGACGATGCTCGACGAGGGGCACGCGGTGAATACGTCTCAGCGGGTGACCGAGTTGACGGCCTTGCACTTTGCCGCGGGCGGCGGGGCGGGCGAGACGCTGGTGCTGCTGCTGTGCCGCGGCGCCCAGGTGGATGCGCGGGACACCGTGGACATGACCGCTTTGCACCACGCCTGCGAGCTGGGGCAGGCGGCCATCGCCGGGGTGTTGTTGGCCCACGGGGCGGATGTGAACGCGGTGGGTGGGGTGCATGGGTATGCGCCCCTGCACCTGGCGGCGCAGAACGACCATGCGGACTTGGGGGAAACGTTGCTGGACCACGGGGCGGACCTGAACGCCCGTGAGGGCCATGGGGCGACGGCCTTGCACTTTGCGGTGCTGCACGGCCGAACGGCGGCGGCCGAGCGGTTGATTGACCGCGGCGCCGACATGGCCGATGTGACGACCCGCGACGGCTGGGGCCTGCTGCACCTGGCGGCGCTGCGCGGGCACGTGGACTGTGCGCTGATGCTGCTCGATCGTGGGGCTGCGGTGGGCGTGCAGGATCACGAAGGGATGACGCCGCTGGACCGGGCGGTGCACAGTCAGCAGACCAAGATGGTGAACTTGCTGCGCGACGCGGAAGCGGCGGAGTGAGTTTCCAATCGCCTCCGTGCGTTGAATAAAAGTGGTGTGCGGAGCGTGGCCCCGAGGGCTTCTTCAACCGGCGGGTATGGGGTGTTTTGGGTGTGCCTGGGGCTGAAGGCCTTGGCCCACCGAGCCGGGGCTTGTTCAGGCCCGGCCCACGGCGTCGATCACTTGGGTTAGGTCGGCGTGGGTGAGGTCGCAGCGCAGGCTTAGGCGCACCCGCGCGGTGCCCGGGGGCACGGTGGGCGGGCGGATGGCGACCGCGAGAATGCCAGCGTCTTCGAGGCGCTGGGCCAAGGCCAGCGCGGCCTTGGCGCTGCCGACGTGCAGGGGCAGGATCGCGGTGGGGTGCTCGCCCGCGTCGAGGCCTGCCCACCCGTGCTTGGTCAACGCGGCACGCAGGGCCAGCGCATTGCTGCGCAGTTGTTCGCGGCGCTGGGGTTCGGCGGCGACGACGTCCAGCGCGGCGGTGAGCGCGGCGACCTGTGCCGGGGGCGGGGCGGTGGTGTAAATCAGCGTGCGGGCGTGGTTGACCAGGGTGTCGATGACCGCCTGCGAGGCGGCGACGACGCCGCCCAGGCCGCCCAGGGCTTTGCTGCCGGTGCTGACGGTGGCCAGCAGCCGCGGGTGGGTGTGAAGGCCCGCGGCTTGGGCCAGCCCGGCGCCGGTGGAGCCCAAGACGCCCGTGGCGTGGGCGTCGTCGAGGATCAGCCAGGCGTCGTGCGCGTCGCAGAGGTTCAGCAGTTGGCCCAGGTCGGCGGTGTCGCCGTCCATGGAAAACACCGAATCGTTGACCAGCAGCCGGCGGGCGTGGGGCTCGGCGGTGTGGTGCTCGGCGAGCAGGCGGGCGGCTTTGGCGTGGCCCTCGGTGCCGTGGGCTACGGTGCGGACCGTGGCCCGGGTGCCTTGGGCGGCGTCGATGAGGCTTGCGTGGTTGAGCCGGTCTTGCACGACCAGGTCGCCGGGCCGGGCCAAGGCGCCCAGCAGACCCAGGTTGGCGGCGTAGCCAGTGGGGAACAGCAGGGCGGCCTGGGTGTGTTTGAACGCGGCGAACCGGCGCTCGCATTGGGTGTGCAGGGGGGTGGTGCCGCACACCAGACGGCTGGCGCCCGAGCCGGTGCCGTGGGCGTGGGTGGCATCGACCGCGGCTTGGATCAGCTGCGGGTGCTCGCAGAGGGCCAGGTAGTCGTTGCCCGCGAGGTTGAGTTTGGGCGCACCGTCACCGAGGCGGGCGTAACGGCCTTGGGTGGTGATATCGCGCAGGCCGCGACGCAGGCCGTCGCGCTGCCGTTGGTCCAGCGCGGCTTGCAGAGATTGGTCCAGACGTTCGGGCCCGGGGGGGCTTGCGTCGGGTGCAGGGTCAGAGCGGTTCAGATGTCGATCTCGACTTCTTGTTCACCGTCGTCTTGGGCCAGGGTTTGTTTCATCAGCCGGCCGACCTTGAACTTGACAGTGCGCTTGGGCGGCACCGACACCTGCTCTAGGGTTTTGGGGTTTTGTGCCATGCGGGCACGCCGCTGCTTGACTTCGAACACGCCAAAGTCGCGGAACTCCAGTCGATTGCCTTTGCCCAACTCGACGATGATCGAGTTGAGGAAGGTTTGGACGACGTCTTTGACCACGACGCGCTTTTGTCCGGTGGCATCGGCAATGTGATCGACGAGTTCTTTTTTGGTGACGGTGGCCATGAAGCAAATTCCACAGAGACGGTCCGGGCACAACCCCGGATAGGTGTTCGTCGGTACCCCAGGGCACCGGCGTGTTGTCCGCCCAGCAGGCGGGCGAAGCTCCCCACAGCAGCTCTTTGCGCGTACCAAGAACGCGGATGCGGTGGGCGGATTTCTCGGGCTCAAAAAAGAGGATGGAGCCGTTGAGTTGACCCGGCGATGGGACCGCGGATCTCTCAAAGAGGTAATGCCAGTATGGCAACCGGCCGTGGGGGGGTCAACTGGTAACGCCTTTAATATCACGTGTTATCTAGACGACGATCCCTTGCTCCACGCGCGGTGAGACGCGTGGGGACGTGGTATGGGATTTAAGCGGGGCATCTACACCGGTGTTTTGCGTCTTTCGTTTTTTTCTCGGCGACGTGCGGAGGACGGACTCAGGGAAAATGCTGGGCCGCGTGGCGGGCCTCAGACGTGGCGGGGGGTGTTTTGGCTGTATGCCTGGAGGTGGGCCCTGTGGGGCTGCTAAGCTCCTGCCGATGAGCGAAATCGATCCCCGGGCGTTGAAAGTGGTGAATTACCCTGATCCGGTCTTGCGGCGGGTGGCCGACGCGGTACCGCAGATCGACGACGCGGTCCGGGCCGTGGCGGCTCGGATGGTGGAATTGATGCACGAGCGTCGCGGGGTGGGGCTGGCGGCGCCCCAGGTGGGGCTGAGTTGGCGGCTGTTTGTGGCCAACCCCACCCAGGAATCCGACGGGGACCGGGTGTACGTCAACCCGCGGCTGGTGGATGCCAGTTCGGAAACCAGCGCCCGTGATGAGGGCTGCCTGAGCCTGCCCGAGGTGACCGCGGAGATCACCCGGCCGGTGGGGATCACGATCGAGGCCACGGGGTTGGACGGTAAGCCGATCCGTGAGACCTCTGACACGTTTGCCGCCCGGGTGTGGCAGCACGAGTTCGATCACCTGGAAGGGGTGCTGCTGCTGGACCGGATGACCCGGGTGGACAAGATGGCCAACAAGCGTGCGGTTCGTGCGTTGGAGGGGTAGCCGCGTCGCGGCGGGGTTGGCGGTTGGGGATTTGGGTTGGGGCAGAAGTGAACGGGCGGCGCTGCCCTCGCTTCTGGCTCGAACCCGTCGCCACTGATCAAGCCCAACCCCAACCCCAACCCCAACCCCAACCCCAATCCCAATCCCCAACCCCGTGGCCGGAGGCCACTGCATGAACCTTCTCTTCTTCGGCTCGGGTGCCTTTGGCCTGCCCACGCTTGAACGGCTTTGCGCCGACCACACGGTGCTGGCGGTGTTTACTCAGCCCGCGCGTCCCGCGGGGCGCAAGCGCGTGTTGACCCCCACACCCGTGGGGGCGTGGGCGGCCCAGCACGGGCTGCCGGTGCACGAAGTGGCCGACGTGAACACGGCCCAAGAGGTGGCGCGTGTGGCGGGCTACGTGCCCGATGCATCGGTGGTGATCGCCTTTGGTCAGAAGCTGGCGCCCGAACTGATCGCGGCCATGGGCGAGCTTGCGGTGAACCTGCATTCGTCGCTGCTGCCCAAGTACCGCGGGGCGGCGCCGATCCACTGGGCGGTGATCCACGGCGACGCGCAAACGGGGGTGAGTGTGATCGGTTTGGCTCAGCGGATGGATGCCGGGGCCTTGTATGCCCAGCGCACCACGGCCATCGACCCGATGGAGACCACCGGCGAGCTGCACGACCGGCTGGCGGCGGACCTGGGGCCCGACGCGGTGGCGGGTGTACTGGACGACCTGGCGGCCCAGCGGCTGTCGCCCCTGGAGCAGGACCACACGGCGGCGACGCGGGCGCCCAAGTTCGTCAAGGTCGACGGCACGGTGGGCTTTGACCAGCCCGCCCA
>JALZVY010000141.1 GCA_023300125.1 Phycisphaera sp. | reverse complement strand
CGCTCGCAGAAAGCGTTGGTGCGGAAGGTTCTTATTCAGGAAAGGATGGATCGGCATGGTCAACGTGAAACGGATTCTTGTGTTGTGTTGGGTGGCGGTGGGGTGGGTTCATCTGGCGACGGCTTCGGCCCTGGCGGATCGGCCCGCCAAGCCCAACGTGCTGCTGTTGTTGACCGACGACTTGGGTTGGCAGGATGTCGGTTGCTACGACATCGACGAGCCCACGCCGTTTGAAACGCCCAACATCGACCAGCTGGCAACCCGGGGGATGAAGTTTTGGCAGGCCTATTCGCCCGCCCCCACGTGCGCCCCTTCGCGCTGCGCGATCTTGGCGGGCAAGCACCCCGCGCGCTTGCAGAAGACGCATGTTTTGGGGGGGCGGCCGCCGACACCACACGCGGCCAAGAGTTTTCGGCTGATGCCGCCGTGGTATCGGGGCGGGCTCTCGCCCAGCGAGGTGACGATTGCCGATGCGCTCAAGGCCAATGGCTACACGACCGGCCACGTCGGCAAGTGGCACGTTTCGGTGACCTATGACACTGTTCCACGGCCCGAGGACCTCGGGTTCGATTTCAGCCAGAACAATCACGGGGCGGTGCGTCGCATGAAGCCCGACCGGCTGTCGGAGTTTGCCACAGCCGATCCGAACGACCCGTATCGGCTGGACGAAAACGGCTATCCCTATCACCAGAGCAATGTCGACGCCTTGAACTTCCTTCGGGAGCGCAAGGACAAGCCGTTCTTCTTGTACTACGCCACGCGGTTGGTGCACGCCCCGATCCAGACCCGCAACGAAGCGCTGCTGCGCAAATACGCGGACAAGATGGGCGTGCCGTACCCCAAGGATGCCGGGACCTGGAAGATCGCCGGGCAGAAGAACCCGTATTACGGCGCGATGGTCGAGGAGCTTGATTACTACGTCGGGAAGGTGTTCGACTACCTGGATGAAACCGACGATCCGCGCTGGCCCGGGCACAAGCTGAGCGAGAACACCTACGTGATCTTTACCTCGGACAACGGGGGGTTTGTTCATGCCGGGCCCGAGCAGATCACCTCCAACAAGCCGCTGCGTGAAGGGAAAATCAACCCGGAAGAGGGCGGCACCCGTGTGCCGCTGATCATCACCGGTCCGGGCATCGCGGCGGGCACCCAGAGCAGCGTGATGGCCAACGGGCTGGACTTTTACCCCACCATTTTGAGCTGGACGGGCACCACGCCGCCGCAGGAGCATCACCTTGACGGGTGCGACCTCTCGACGCTGCTGTCCAACGATTGCGCCGACGCCGCCCTGGTCGTTGATGCCCAGGGCGAGCCGCGCGACACCATGACCTGGCACTTCCCGCACAGCATCTCGATGAAGTCGACGATCCGCCAAGGCGACTACAAGCTGATCCGCAACTGGGATCACGTGGCCAACCCCAAGAAGGTTCCGTTTGAGCTCTACCGGCTTTACGAAACCGATGGGCAAGAGCCGCGGCGCGTGGACATCGAAGAGTCCAACAACCTGGCCGCGGCGATGCCCGAAAAGGTGCGGGAACTCGACGCCTTGCTTGAGGCTTCGCTGCAGGAGATGGAGGCGGGCTACCCGCATTACAACCCGCATTATCCTGGGAAATTGCCGGGCAAAGAAGCGGTGCCCGTGGTCACCGACCAGGGGCGCGCGGGGCGGAAGGTGTGGCTTACCTACGCTGATCGGGGTGCCCGGGTGGTCCGTGGGCAGCTTGTGTTCACCGCCAACGGCGGCGACCGCGAAGAAGAGTGGGATAGCCTGCCGGTGACCGGATACGCCGACGGCCGGGTGGATGCGGTGCTGCCAGACAACGCGACGCACTACGTGTTCAACCTCATCGACGAGAACGGGTTTCTCGTGAGTTACCCGGAGATGGGCCAGATGGTGGGGCGCAATCGGAAGGTGGATTACACCAAGGGTGCTTTGGTGGCCACCGATTAGCGGCCGTTTGCGGTTCAGCGTGTCGCCCGGTCGTCTTCGACCACGCACGCGGGGGCGACGGGTCGCAGCCGAACGTGGTCGCCCACGCGGGCCAGGGCGCCCGCGTCGGTTTGCACGGTGAGGGTGTTGGCGTGCAGGCGCACGCGGTAGGTCAGGTCGTGGCCTTTGAACTCGCGGGCGATGACGCGCACGGCGCTGCGCCGGTCGGCCGAGACGTCGAAGTCCAGTGCGAGGTGCTCGGGACGCAGCGACACCAGCACCGGGCCGTGGGCTTCGCGGTCGAGTTCGACCATGCCCAGGGCGGTGTTGGCCACGTCGCCCGCGGCGTCGGCTTCGAGCAGGTTGCTTTCGCCCAGGAACGTGGCGACGAAGGCCGAGCGCGGCCGGCGGTAAACCGCTTCGGGGCGGCCGCTTTGCAAGAGCCGCCCGCCACGCAAGAGCGCCACGCGGTGGGCGACGGACATGGCTTCTTCGCGGTCGTGGGTGACCAGGATCACGCCGATGCCCGTGGCGTCGACCAGCTCGCGCAGGTTCTGCCGCAGCCCGCCGCGCAGGCCCGCGTCGAGGCTGGAGAACGGCTCGTCCAGCAGCAAGACGTCGGTGCCCGGGGCGAGCGCGCGGGCCAGGGCGACGCGCTGCTGCTGGCCGCCCGAAAGCTC
>JALZVY010000140.1 GCA_023300125.1 Phycisphaera sp. | reverse complement strand
ACAGCCGTTTGGGCTGCGCCGCCAAGCGCTCCTTGTGCTGAAACACGTAGTACACCGAAATCAGCGGCACGATCACGATGTGCGACCAGTTCGGATCCGAGCTGAACAGGAAGCTGCGACGCAGGATTTCCCAGAACATGCAGGTAAATGCCCCCGCGGCAAGCACGGCGGCGACCCACCCCAGTGGGGTGAGCCAAGGTCCGGGATGTGCCCCTTGGGGGCGGCGCCCGGTCGTCGTTGGCTGGGCGGTGGAGGTCTGAGGCATGGTTGTACGCGTAAAAATGGGTTTTAAGCACGCTATCGGCCGAATTGAAGCCGAACTTATCGTACGTGGGGCAGGGGTTGCGGGTTCGGGGCTGCAATTGAGCGTAGGAGGGGGGCTGTGGGCCCCACGAAGGCTAAAGCGGCATGTCCTGCCATTGGCATCACACCCCTGCCGGGCTTTGAAAACAGCATCTGGGCGTATAAGAGAGGGCGGTCGAACGTGAATCCATATCGCTTGCCGGGCCACAATGGCCAACGATCCAGCGCCTGTGAAGGACGTGTTTGACCGCAATCACGGCTATCGTGTTCTTTGCATGAAACGCGCGCAACAGGCCTGTGTGTAACTCACCGTGCTTTTGATTGAATGAAAGTCCCACATGGCAGGTCCATCGCAATCTGGAGCGACTCAACTGGTTTGGGTTGGAGTGGTGGGGAAGCTCCTGTTGGTGGCGTTCGTGTTGGCCGCGGGGCTACACGCGGTGAGGGTGGGGCTGTCTGTTCCCGCAGCGGCGCAGGAACAAGCGGGTGAGGCACGCGGCGGTCAGCCGGCCTTGCCTGCAGAAGCAGTCGAAGCTGGCGCAGATTCTTCTGAATCCGTGCGTGGTGGCTTGTCAGGGGCCAGCTCTGAAGGATCAATTGAAAAGGCGATGCGATCTAAGCTGATCGCCTTTTACAACATTGCGTTTAGCTCGCAGAGGGCCGAAAACCGCCATGTGGGTCGTGGTTTAACCACATCGGGTTGGTCTGGTTTTGTGGACACTTGGATACGCCCAGACCTGGCCATTGGGTTTCGTCGGATTCAGCTGCACAATCCTTTTGGGGACGACGGCGACTTTCCGATGGAACTTGATCAGTACCAGCGAGCCCAAGAAGCGGGCCTCGGGTGGCTGACCGAAGGTTTCGTGGAGGCTTGGAAACCGGTGATTCGCGGTGATTACACCGGCGGCGAATCGGTTGATGTATTGGCTTACATGGGCACAGCGCGATTGGAGCCTTTTGAAAGCCTGGAAGCCCAGGGCAACTGGGAGGCTTGGCTTGCCCGCGCGGAAGAGAGCATTCGCCTGCCCGTTGAAGCAGGCATGAGCCTGGGATTTGACTCGTTTAGCCTGGCCGAAGAAGGCAGCTATACCCATCGGTTCACCGAAATTTTAAAAAAACGCGGCATTGCTTTCTACATCGAAACATGGCCGCGGCGTTCTGCGCCCCATTGGCAGCACACAAACATCATCGCAAATGAAATTTGGTATCAAAGCAATAGCACGCGCGACAACGTGTTTTCCCGCGAAGAACTCACGGGTGAAGTCATCCGGTTAATGGCTCAAGAGATCGTTGCGGAAGAAGGAGTGCGTGATCTGCGCCCCCTGCGTACACGGCTAATCGAAGCTTTGTCCGCCGGCTATTCCGTGGCAGTGAGCCCCGTACGCTTAAAAAAGCAGATTCGTAATCTCGACTCACTTTTCGCAGCCGCTGCTGCACAGCAAGCGGTTTTGAGTGATCCGGTTGAGTAACGCTTTTCGCGCATCACCACAAAGCTGTGCGTCTTGTCTGCTAAGCCAAGTCAAGATGACGTATCGATGAATTCAGCGTTTAAGCGCTGGTAGTGCTCAATAGAATGCCATTGAGCATAAAGCTGAGAACGCTGGGCGTCTTGAAGAGACCAGTTTGCGTCAAGAGACTCACGGATGGCTGCACTGAAAGCAGAGATATCGCGTACATCACAAGTGCGGCCGAGGCGTTCTTTTTGAACGACGTAATCGATACAGCCTCGGTTGGTGGTGAGCACGGGAATGCCCGCCGCGGCGGCCCATAGCACAATGCTGGAGCGCCCCGAATGGTTCGGATACGGAGCGACGACCAAGTCCGACGCGGCGGCGACACTAAACATGTCTTGTTCGTTCAGCAACCGGTCAATCGAACGGATGCGGCCTTGGGCGAAGTAATCCTGTATTTGGGGTTGTGCCAGCACAGCCTTGATGTCGTCGTAATGAGGCCCCGCAAGCAATAGCGTTGTATCGGTGAGCCCGCTTTCGAGAGCCTGGATAAATGCGTGGGTCAGTAAGTCTGCCCCTTTGCGGTTGTCAATCACGCCTGAAAGTGAAACGATACGCCCTTGTGCAGGAAGGTCTAGGCGTTGGCGGGCGGCGGCAAGGTCGATGTCGAAGCTGGCGACGGGATTTACCGCGAGGTCGGTTTTGGTTTTGCCGCTGGGCGGTAGAGATTCGGCGAACGCAAAAAGCAATTCATCGTCAAGCATTAGGCGACGGTAGATTCCTTTGGCCACCAACCGGCGGAACAGAAAGCGTTTGAGCTTGTGCGACAGCCGGTTGTTTTGAGGGTAGCTGAATTCACCTCGGTAGAGAATCCCTTGTAGCGCGTAGGGGGGCGGCGTGGATGGCCAAGGCAGAAGCGACCGCATGGCCTGCACTTGCCAGAGGCCGTCTGCGTATGCAGCTACGACATATTGAGAGTCGTAGCGCTGGGCAAAGTCGCCGATTTCTTTGACGCGGTGCGACGCGATTTTGTAAGGCGTTTGGCCTTGGCGGACGCAATCGGTGACGAGGGTGAAATGAGCGGAAAGAGGTTTTAAAAATTTATCGTAATGATCGGTTTCAGACCCAGCCTGCGTGGTGGCAACGGTGATGTTGACATCAGGA
>JALZVY010000139.1 GCA_023300125.1 Phycisphaera sp. | reverse complement strand
GCCACGGGCATCGGCGAGCTGGACCGGGTGCTGGGCGGGGCCAGCACACCCGACGCCGGCGGGGCGATCTCGGGCGGGGGCATGGTCGCGGGCAGCGCGGTGATGCTGGGCGGCGACCCGGGCATCGGCAAGTCCACGCTGCTGTTGCAGGCGGCGATTGCTTTGGCGCGGTCGGGTCGCAAGGTGCTGTATGTGACCAGCGAGGAGTCGGCCGGGCAGCTGCGGATGCGGGCCGAGCGGTTGGCTGGGGATCAGGGCGCGCTGCCCGACGCGCTGTTTGTGCTGGCCGACACCAACTTGGCCCGCGTGGTCGAGCAGGCGCGGCGGCTGAACCCCGAGCTGCTGGTGATCGACTCGATCCAGATGATTTACAAAGGCGACTTGCCCGCGGCGCCCGGCACGGTCACCCAGCTGCGGGCCTGCTGCCTGGAGTTGGTCTATCACGCCAAGGCCACGGGCACGGCGCTGGTGCTGGTGGGGCATGTGACCAAGCAGGGGGCGCTGGCGGGCCCGCGGCTGCTGGAACACATGGTGGACACGGTGCTGTATTTCGAGGGCGACCGCTATCACGCGCACCGGGTGGTGCGCGCCGTGAAGAACCGCTTTGGCAGCACGCTGGAGGTGGGGCTGTTTGAGATGAGCGGGGTGGGGCTGCGCGAGGTGGACGACGGCGCGGGCTTGCTGGCCGCGGAGTACCGGCCGCAGAGCGGAAGCGTGGTGTGCCCGGTGTTGTCGGGCAGCCGCTGTTTGCTGGTGGAAGTTCAGGCGCTGACCGCGGCGGGCTTTTTGGGCAGCACCAAGCGCAAGGTGAGCGGGCTGGACCGTTCGCGTTTGGACGTGATGATCGCGGTGCTGGAAAAACGTGGGGGGCTGAAGCTGGCCGACCAAGACGTGTTTGCCAGCAGCGTGGGGGGCATGAAGGTGGGCGAGCCCGCGGCAGACCTGGCGGTGGCCTTGGCCATCGCCGGGGCCCACTACAACCGCGCCCTGGAGCCGGGCACCTGCGTGTTCGGCGAGATCGGGCTGGGGGGCGAGGTGCGGCAGGTGCAGCAGATCGAGCGGCGGATGATCGAGGCCTCGCGGCTGGGCTTTACCCGGGTGATCGGCCCGGACGTGGACCTGGACAAAGCCACCATGCGGGCCGCGGGCAAGGTGAAACTGGTGCGGGTTAAAACCCTGGACGCGGCGCTGCAGCAGTTGTCCTAGCGGTGGTCACTGGGCCGCTCGTCAAGGTGAGGATCAAGCCGCGGCCCGCTTGGCGAAGCGGTTGGCCATGGGGTTGGCGCTGACGCCGTGCAGCACGATGCTGAGCATGACCGTGAGCACCACGCAGGCCATGATGTCGTGCCGGCCGGGAATGGCGAAGCGGTCGAGAAAGAGCAGGGCAAAGAGGACTGACGCCAGGCCGCGGGGGCCGAACCAGCCCAGGAAAATCTTTTCGTATGCGCTGAGACCGGTGCCTGTGAGCGAGAGCCAGATGGGCAGCATGCGGACCACCGTGAGGCTCAGCACCGCCAGCACGACGGTTTTGAGGTTGGCGTGTTCGAGGCCCATGGGCACCATGACGGCGCCGAAGATCAGGAAGGTGGCCATGGTCAGCAGCTGGCCTTCGCTTTCCATGAACTCGTGGATGAATTCTTTGGGGCTGCGCAGGGTGTTGCCGAAGGCCAGCCCGCCGAGGAAGGCGGCGATTAGGCCGTTGCCGCCCGCGGATTCGGCGGCCACGAAGGCCAGGAACGCGGTGAGCAGGAAGTAGATGCCTTGGGAGGCGGTGGTGGCCCATCGCCCGTGGATGGCGCGGTCCAAAAGGCGGGCGCTGGCGTAGCCGATGGCGATGCCGATCAGCGGGCCCAAGGTCACCTGCAGTGTGGTGAAGACCCAGACGTTGTCCGGGAGGTCTTGGACCACGGTGCCGGTGATTTGCGCTGAGGCGATGGCAGCGACCATCACCACCGGCAGGGCCAGGCCGTCGTTGAGACCGCTTTCGACGTTGATGGCCTGCCGCAGCCGGGCGGGCACGTTGGGGCTGGTGACCACCGCCTGGCCCAGGGCCGCGTCGGTGGGGGTGAGGATCGCGGCGATCAGCAGGGCCACGGACCAGGGCGCCGCGGGGGCGACCCAGTGGGCCAGCAGGGCTCCCAGCAGCAGGGTCAGGGGCATGCCGATGAGCAGCATGCGCAGGGGCAGGCCGACGTTCTTACGCAGGGTGCCGAGGTTGATGCGCGAGGCATCGGAGAACAGCACCAGAATCAGGGTGATCTCGGCGAGGTGGTGCACGACCGTGTGCTGGGTGTGCGTGGGCACCAGCTCGATGCCGCCGCGGCCGATCACCCAGCCCAAGGCGGTGAACACCATGGGCAGGGTCAGCAGCGAGGCCTCAAGCCGGCGCGACACCGCCGCGTAAGCCAAGGTGACCAAGAAAACAATCGCCAAGTGGTGGGGTTCGAGCATGGGCGGCTTGATAAAGGTGCCCGGTGTTGACGCACCGGTGGGCGGCGGCTTTGCCGTGGGGCATGATGCTGTTCAAGAGTATGGCAAGCGGTGGGTTGGGAAAAACGCGGCAGCGTGCAAGACGTGGACGGAAACGCAGAATGAACCGCGTTTGCGTGGTGCCCGCGTGACGGTGGTGAATTTCGTGGGCGCGGCCCGAAAACAGAAGGGTGATGAAACGCCTTTCTGTCGTGCTGGTTTGGATGCTGGTGCTACCTGTGTGCGCTGCGGCGCAGTGGGCTGAGCGGGATGCGGAGCTTGACGCCCGCATCCGCGCGCACCGGCAGACCGACTTGGCCTTCATCGTGCTTGACGGCGCGGACCGCGCGGCCCAGGGGGCGGTGGTGAAGATCGAGCAGCAGACACACGCTTTTCATATCGGCTTTCGCTTGGCGGCCGACGGGCCGCCGTGGCCCGCGGGCTTTGCTTCCGAAGCCGAAGGCTGGCGGGTGTTCAATGCGGTGTCATTGGCCCATCGCACAGGCTGGCGCGGTTTGCAGCCCACGGGCCCCAGCGATTTGGCGAGCCGGCGGATCCGGGCAGCGCTGACCGAGGCCGCGCGGGCGGGCTTGGCGGCGCGTTGGGGTTCTCTGGTGCCCGAGTCGGTGGTGGACCTGCCCGAGTGGGCGGTGCCGCTGCGCGGCGACGACCTGCGGCGTGTGTTGGTGGGCTACCTGGACCGGGTGGTGGGCAATTACGGGCACGCGGTGACGGGCATCGATCTTCCTGGCATCCCCGCCGATGGGCGTCTGGGTTTGGGCATGGTGCGTTTGTTGCAGCAAGAAGCCGACGCCTTAGCGCCCGGCACGCCGCTGAACCTGTCGTTCGGCGGCGGCTTGGTGGGCCCTGAGGCGCAGGCCGCGCGCCGGGCCGCGGAATCGGCGGCCCGGCAATTTGTCGGGCACCACGGGCTGACGCTGGGCGGGCGGCTGGGGCCGGCGGCTTTGGATGTGCTGGACCCGGCCTTGGCGGGTTGGCGTGCTCTGGGGCTGCCGGGCGTGATTGAACCGCTGGCGGTGGCCGAGGACCCGGCGCTGGGCAGCGGTGAAAACCTGCGCCGGGTGCTGCGGTCGCTTTTTGCCGAGCCGTGGATCTCGGGGGTGTACTTCGGCGACACCACGCCCGCGACGTCGGGCGACCCGGCGGCGGCGCTGTTCGACGCGGCAGGGGGCGCCACTGCCGCGGGCCGTGTGCTCGATGAGTTGTTTGGCCAGACGTGGTGGACCAAGACCCAGGTGAGCGCCGGGCCCCGCGGCCGCGCGACGGCGCGGGTGTTCTACGGCCGTCACCGCGTGGGGGTCACGCTGCCCGATGGCACGTCGTTCTCCACCTCGCTGTGGGTGAGCCCCGAAGACGCGGGCGGGCGCACCGTGGTGCTTCAGCCGGCGGTTGAGGGTGCGGGGTCCGCGGGCCAGGCGTTGGGGGTCGAGACCGCAGGCCACTGACCGCGGCTCGGTGCGCGATGCTTTTTTACTGAACGACCTCGAACTGTGAGCGCCGGATGGTGCGGGTGGTGATGCCGTCACGCAGGCGCAGCGAACGGCCGCGGGTCAGGCGGCCGTTGGTGGTGCCCGGGCCGCGGTCGATGGTCCGGGTCTCGGCGGTTTGGATGCTCGGGCTGCGGAAGCCGGCGCTGACGCTGCGCACCTGGTCGTTGCGGCTGGCGTAGGGCCCGCTTTCTGAATACGCCTGTGCAGGGGCCAAGGCCAGCGAGCGGCGCCGGCCCTGGGCGTCGGTCAGCGGCCCGATATCGGCGCCGCCGCCGTAGCCGGCATGCACGCTGCGCCACGCCGGGGGGCCGCTGCGATAGGCACGGGTGTGCGTGCATCCCCCGGCGATCAAGGCGGTCAGGGCCAGAAAACCAAGCGCGAGGGTGGCAGGGTGGGGCTGGGGCATGCTTGAAACATGTCTCGCATCCAGGCGGCGGCATCGGCATTGTCTTTAAAGTCATGTTTTGAAGTGGTTTGCCGTGAAATATGCCCGAATTTCGCCCGCCGGTCTGCATCGGTTGTGGTTTTTCGGCCACAGATCCGCGGCGGTCACCGGTGGGAGCGGTACGCGGGGCGGCCTCAGCACCCGGGCGCGGCGGGGGGCTTGGGGGCGGCCCGGCTTGACGTGGGCCTGGGATCCGCGACAATCTTCGCCCCAGCAGGTCCAGCGCGGGCCTGAACTTTTCCCCAGCGGCGCCGTAGTCACGGCCGTCGCCTCCCAAAGGGCCCCGCTTGAAAGCGGGGTGCAAGGACCTGCCGCTCAGGTGGGTATCCCCCATGGCCAACTACACCGGCCCCAAAGTTAAGCTTTCCCGTCGCGTGGGCGTGCCCATCGCCGACATCCCCAAGCACACCACCAAGCGGCAGCTCAACCCGCCGGGCGTTCACGGCTTCCGTGGGCGGCGCCTGCGCGACTACGGCATCCGTCTGAACGAAAAACAGAAGCTGCGTTTCCATTACAACGTGCTTGAAAAGCAGTTCCGCGGCTACATGAAGGAAGCCGGCCGCAGCCAGGGCAACACCGGCACCGTGATGCTGCGTCTTCTGGAGCAGCGCTTGGACAACGTCGTCCGCCGCCTGGGTTGGGCTCGCACCATCTGGGCCGCACGTCAGATCGTGGGCCACAGCCACGTGCTGGTCAACGGCAAGAAGTGCAACATCCCTTCCTACCAAGTCAGGGTCGGCGACACGATCACCCTCAAAGAGGGCATCAAGAAGCTGGTGCGTGAAAACATGGAAAGCCTGCCTGGCCACGAAACCCCCGACTGGCTGAGCTTCGACCCCTCGACCCTCGACGCGAAAATCGTCGCGGTGCCCACCGCCGATCAGGTTCCGTTCGACGTGAACATGAACCTCATCGTCGAATTCTACCGCTAACTACGGAGGTCGGGCGTCCAGCGTGGCTGCGAGCCTGCTGCGACGCCCGCTCGCGAATCGTCTCGGCTGCGGGGGCCCATTCGGGCCGACTTTCGCCGAGCCGATCCGCCAGCGAACGTCTCGCTTACGGCTCGCAGCCACGCTGGCTGCCCGACCTCCTTCGCGGGGTCACGAGGCCGGCGACGAGGAGCGATCAGGATTAACAGCAGAACTCCCCGGTTGTGGCCTTGGCCGCTTCCGGGGATTTTCTTTGGCTACGTTTGGCTACGGAGGTCGGGCGTCCAGCGGATCCACGGGCCGGCTGCGTCGTCCGCTCGCTTCGCGTCTTGCCTCACGAGGCCCCACGGGGCCGCGATCGGCAAGCCGCTTTGCGAGCGAACGACTCGCCTGGGCCCGTGAATCCGCTGGACGCCCGACCTCCTTCGCGATGGACTGCGGCCTGCGTCTCTTGATTGGAGAAGAATGAGAGCGACGAAGCGCAGCCAAAGAAAAACCGCCGCGGGTGAGCGCGGCGGTGGGGCGTTCTTCGATTGTGTGGAGCTCGACCTACTTCTTTTCTTTGGGCGACAGGGCTTCGATCAAGTCGGGGCTGGCGTGCAGGATGCGTTGGCAGCTGCTGCACTGCACCGGGGTGACCGCGGCGGTGAGGGTGGCGTTGACCACCTGGATGGGCAGGCTCATGAAGCACGCGCCGCAGGTGTATTCCATGCGGCGGCGGTCTTGTTCTTCGATCTCGCCCAGGGCCTCGCCGTCAAACTCGGCGATGAGCTTGGTGTACAGGCCCAGGGTGCCTTCGTCGATCGGTGCCACCGCGGCGTCGCGCTCTTTTTGCAACTCAGTGAGCTGGTCGCTGATCTCTGACTCGCCCTCGGCGACTTCTTTTTGGGCCCCTTCGACGATGGTGCGCTGCTCGTCGGTCTTGGCCGAGAGAAGCTTCAGCCGTGCTTGCAGGTCGTCGACCTGGGTCATCTCGCTCAGGGCGGCGTCTTCGTACTTGCTCTTTTCAGCCTTCTGCGTGTTGACCTCGACCAGCAGCGCGGAGTACTCCTTGTTGCTGCGAACCGTGGACATGGTCTGACGCAGCTGCTCGATGCGGGCCTCGACCGAGGCGGCCTCGTTTTCTTGCGTGGCGACCTTGGCCTGGGCAGTCTTCAGCTGTTCGGTAAGTTCGGCTTGCTGACGCTCGTGTTGGTCGAGCCGGGTCTGGGTGGCGGCCAAGCGGCGTGCGGCCGCATCCACGCGGCTGCGCAGGGCTTGGAGTTGCCGGTCAACGGTGTACAGGGTGCGAAGCTGATCTTGGACGGACAACGGGCAAACTCCGGATGGACGGGGGCTTTTGGGCTCCCGCAAACGTGTGGGGGTCGAGACAGTCAGGATGACCAATCACTATATCAGAGGTTGAGCCCAAGACGCCGGGGATGAACGCGCGAATCCGTGAAGAAACCGATGCGTCCAGGCCGGCTGCGGGCAAGCAGGCCCCGGTGTGCGGAGGTCCGCACCACTGGGGTTCGTCAGGTTGCGGTCGACCCTCGGCTTGCCAGAATGGTTTTACTCAGATATACTTCCCGTCCCGTTTCGGGGCTGTAGCTCAGTTGGGAGAGCGCTTGTATGGCATACAAGAGGTCGTCGGTTCGATCCCGTCCAGCTCCACTTTTTCGTCTCTTTGCCGGTTTTCGGCGATGACGCCAAAAACACCGCCGGCTTCCGGCGGTGTTTTTGTGCGCGGGGTGCTCGCCAGGTCTGGCGGCATCGGGTTTATGCTGTAGGCCACGTCACCGGCCGTCACGAGCCTTCTTGTTTCTGTTTAGATCGTACGAGAGCCCATGCCCCACGTTCCGCCGACGCGCACTGACTCCGACAGCCACGGCGAGATAATCGACCTGGAGCAGGCCACGGCCATCGTGCAGCGCAAGCTCTTTCCGGGGCTGCGGGTCACCGGCCAGCGCAAGCTCTACGGCGGCTCGATCAACCGCGTGATCGAATGGTCGACCGACGGCGAGCCCGCATCGATCGTGGCCAAGCTCAACAACTCGCGCAACGTGCGGATGTTCGAGCGTGAGCGGGCGTCGCTGCAGATCTACCGCGACCACACCACGCTGCCGGTGCCCGAGACCTGGGCGGTGCTGGCTGATGAGCCCGAATTCGATGGCGCCGGGCTGCTGATGGAGAAGATCCCCGGAGTGCCGCTGTCGGACGCAAGGCTCACGCCCCGCGGGCAGCAACACCTGCAGAAGCAGTTGGCGCGGCACCTGATCGACCTGCACTCGCACCACCGCGCGGGCTTTGGCTCGGCGCTTGAAGACAAGGGCGTGCCGCGCTGGGTGGACAACTTTCAGCCGGTCATCGAGAAAGAATTCAACCAGGTGCGTGATGCACTTAGCTCGTCGTGTCGGAGCTTTGTGGACAGCCTGCTGCGACGCCTGGACCAGTGGTTGCCCGAGCAGTCCACGCCCACACTGGTTCACGGGGACCTGTGGGGCAACAACATCTTGGTGGACGACCGCCACCCCGATCAGCCCGAAATTTTGGCCTTCATCGACGGCCTGGCGTCCTACTGCGACCCCGAATACGAGCTGGCTTATCTGCGGATGTTCCGCACCGCGGACGACACTTTTTTTGCCGCCTACCGCGCTCGCCACCCGCTGCGCTCGGGCTTTGGCCGGCGCTGCCGGGTGTACTGGCTCAACACGATGATGATGCACGTGCGCGTGTTCGGCGAGCGCTACACGCCTGCATGCGAAGACCTGGTGAATCAGTTGCGTCAGCTCACACGCGGATGAATTTTGCCGCCCCGACACTCCTCGCCCAGTTGAGGTAAAAAAGGCGGGCTATCCGGGGCAACCCCGACGCATTCAACACCTGGCCCGGTGGCCCAATTGGCAGAGGCACACGACTTAAAATCGTGACAGTGTGGGTTCGAACCCCACCCGGGCTATTTCAAATTTGTAAACCATTCAATATTCGCGCCGCTGCCGGGCGGGGGGGATATTGAGCTGCTTGCGGTACTTGGCCACGGTGCGGCGGGCGATCTCGATGCCTTTGTCTTTCAAGGCTTCCATCAGCTCGTCGTCGTTCAGCGGCTTCTGCTTGTCTTCGGCGTCGATCACGTCTTTGAGCTTGGCCTGCACGGCGGTCCAGCTCATGGCGTCGCCCGCGTCGGTCTCGGTGCCGCCGCTAAAGAACATCCGCAAGGGGAAGATGCCACGCGGGGTCTGCAGGTATTTTTCGTTGACCGCGCGGCTGACGGTCGCCACGTGGATGCCCAGCTGATCGGCGACCAGGGTCATGGGCAGGGGCTTGAGGGCGGATTCACCTTGTTCAAAGAAGGCCCTTTGGGCTTCGATGACCACGCCGATGACCCGCAGCAGGGTGGCGTGGCGCTGGCGCACCGCATCCATCAGCCACTTGGCGTTGCGTAGGTTCACGCCGATGAAGTCTTTGGTCTTCTTGTCGGTGCCCTTGTCGCCGGCCATCTCTTCGTAGTTGGCGCTGATCTGCAAGGCCGGCAGGCGGCCGTGGGTCAGGGTGGCGTTGTACAGGTCGCCTTCTTCGTCGTATTCGATCACCGCGTCGGGGGTGATGGTGCGCACCTCGTCGCGGGCGAGCAGCCGGCCGGGGTGGGGGTGAAACTGACGCAGCTGCAGGATCGCCGCCTTGATGACATCGATTTCGAGTGCGGTGGCTTTGGCTATTTTGGGATAGCGGTTGGCTTCGATGTCTTTGAGGTGCTCGCGCACGAGGGTACGGGCGGTTTTCAGCCCCTCGTCCAGGGGCGGGGGCGGGGGGTCGAAGTAGAGCTTGTGGTCGATCTGCAGCAGCAGGCACTCGCGGAAGTCGCGGGCGGCCAGGCCGGTGGGCTCGAGCGCTTCTTGCAGCAGTTCCACGCACTCGTCGATCTGCTCGGTGGTGACACCTGCGGGGGCGCCTTCCAGCAGGGTTTGGGGGTCTTGCCGCAGATAGCCGTCTTGGTCTAGCACACCGATGAGGTATTCGCCCACGGCGAGGGTGGGGGCGTCGACGTCGACCAGGTGCCACTGGTCCAAAAGCTGGTCGTACAGCGAGGCACCGCGGGCGGCGGTGTTGGCCATCGCGTCCATCTTGGCGTCGCGTTCCCCGTCGCCGCGGTTGACCGAGCGGCGGAACTCGGTGGCCCCGCCTTCGGAGGTGTTGGTGGCCCAGGCGTCGCCGTATTGCTCGCTGAGGTTGTTCAGCCGCTCGAAGTCGTCGGCGGAGTGCTGGCCGTCGCGGCCTTCACCGTCCACGACCATCTCGCGTTCGCCCTCGCGGTCGTCGCGTGTCGCCTGTTCGCGCTCTTCTTGCACCTTGCGCAGGTCGTCGCCCGCTTCCACCTGCTCCAGCGTGGGGTTACTGGCCAGTTCCTGCTCGATGCGTTCTTCCAGCGCTTGCTGGGGCATCTGCAGGATCTCCATCGACTGGATCATCCGCGGCGCCAGCTTCATCTGCTGGCCCATCCGCATGTGTTGTCCGGTGTCGAATCGCATGGTGGTGGGTCGGCGGGGTGGGGAGGCG
>JALZVY010000138.1 GCA_023300125.1 Phycisphaera sp. | reverse complement strand
GCGGGGGCGGGGGCAGCGGCCGTGGCAGCAGCGGCGGGCGCGGCGTAGGAGACCGTCGGCACGCCGACGCCTCCGCGCTTGAGCTTGACCTTCTCGCCCTCGCCCTCAAGGTCGATCTCGGTCAAGTCATTGTCCACCATCATCTTGATGAGCTGGCGGAGGGTCTTCAGGTCGTTCATGGTCACGTCTCGGAGGCGTCGTACGGGAAGCGGACAGCAGTGATCGCGTCCAACCAGTCTCAGCCCGGCGGGCAGACCGGCCGGGGGCTCATATCGTCGCCGATTCGATTGCCTTGGGCAAATCCGTCAGCACCCGGTGCCCACGCCCGGTGATCAGCACGTCGTCCTCGATCCGCACCCCCCCAACGCCGGGCAGATACACCCCGGGCTCGACGGTCACCACCTGCCCGGGCTCCAACACCGCCTGGGCGTCCGCCAAATGGCTCAGCCGGGGGTCTTCGTGGATGTCCAGGCCGATGCCGTGGCCCAAACCGTGGCCAAACCGGTCGCCGTAGCCCGCGTCCACGATCACCTTCCGGGCCGCGGCGTCCACCTCACGCAGCCGCACCCCGGGCCGGCAGGCGTCGATGCCCGCCAACTGGGCGTCCAGCACCACCTGATAGACCTTCCGCATCTCCTTCGACGGCCCCTTGCCCGTGAAGATCACCCGGGTCATGTCCGAGCAGTAGCCCTTGAACTTCGCGCCCCAGTCAATCAGCACCAGCCCGTTTTTCTTGATCTTCGTCTTCCCCGGGATCGCGTGGGGCAGCGCCGCGTTCGCGTCCGCGGCCACGATCGACGGGAAGCTCACCCCGTCGGCCCCCAAGCAGCGCATGCGGTATTCCAAAAACGCCGCCACCTCCGACTCGGTCTGCCCGGGCTCGATGAAATCCCGCAACTCGCGGAAAGCCGCCTGCTGAATCTTCCCCGCCTTGGTGATCAACTTCACCTCGCCCGCGTCTTTTACCGCCCGCTGGGTGATCAGCCCGTCGTCCCACGCCGCCACCGCACGGGCCCCCAGCCCCTTCTTGATCGCGTCAAAGCGGTCCACCGTCAGGCTGCCCTTCTGCACCGCCACCCGCGAAAGCTTCAGCCGGTCGCGCAGCATCTTGAGCTCATCCACCAGGCTGCGCTTGCGCATCACCGCGTTCACGTGCGGCGCCTCGCGGGCGATCTGCTCGTCGAAGCGGGCATCGCTGAGCACATACACCTTCGTGCCCTTCACCGGCACCAGCGTCCACGAGTCATCACCCACAAAGCCCGTGAGGTAGCGCGTGTCCACGGGGTTAATCACCAACACCGCATCATGCCCCGCATCGCGCACACGCTGACGCAGAGGTTTAAGGCGAGCAGTCAGAGCGGCGGGGGTGGGGGGTGTGGGCATGATTGTTGGGGGGCAGGGGCGGCGGGCGCGGAAGCGTTGGGTGTCATGCGTTGGGGCAGAGGGCTTAGGCGGAAAGGCAACGTAAAAACCGCCCCCGCGCTAGCGTTTCTCTACAGGCCCTAAGGCCTATCCCCGCAGCCTCAATACACATCCTTCGGGTCGTACACCTTCTCTTCCACCGTGGCCAGGGTGTCGACCCCGTCGATGCGGCGGTAGAAGCACGAGCGGTAGCCCACGTGGCAGCAGGGGCCGTTGCTTTTGACCCGGAGGATGACCGCGTCTTGGTCGCAGTCGACGCGGGCTTCGACCACTTCTTGGGTGTGGCCCGAGCTCTCTCCTTTGACCCAAAACTTCTTGCGCGAGCGCGAGTAGAACGTGGCCAGCTTGGTCTCCAGCGTCGACCTGAGCGCTTCTTCGTTCATCCAACCCATCATCAAGATCTCGCCGGTGGCGTGGTCTTGCACGATGCCGGGCACCAGGCCCGCGTCGTCGAATTTGATCATCAGGTCAGTGCCGTTTTCACGAAGGGGATCGGACATGGTCGGAAGCTCGGGTGCGCTGGAAGGGCCAAGGGAGAAAAAAGGAGAAATCCGGGATAGTTTGCCAGAATCCTCCGCGGGCGGGTCGCGGTTGGGCGAACGTTGAAGTTTGCCCGCGCGCCTCGGCACGCGGGGCCGGGCCACGCCCGCGCCAAAGCCGCACTGAAGCCGCGCCGAAGCCCCATTTAGACCGCCCCAGGGCCCCTTGGCGGCTGGCCCCTGCGGGGCGGACCTTCTATAGTCAGCTATCCCCTTGCCTCTCCTTAACGAAAGCCCAACCCATGTCCGACGCCGACGCCCCAAAAATCATTATCGACGACGACTGGAAGGCCCAGGCCCAGGCTGAAAAAGAAACCCTGGCCGCCAAGGCCAAAGAAGCCCCCGACGCCGAGGCCGGCGCCGGGCCGGGCCAGATCCCACCGCCCAGCTTCGAGGTCCTGCTCAGCAGCTTTGTCACCCAGGCCCTGTTTGCCTTGGGAGCGATTCCCGATCCGCAGACCGGTCAGCCGATGTTGAGCCTGGAGCTGGCCAAGCACCAGATCGACATGCTCGGGATTCTTGAAACCAAGACCCAAGGCAACCTGACCGAAGAAGAGAGCAAGCTGCTCACGGGCGCTCTGTACGAGCTCCGCGACCGCTACGTCCAGGTCGCCAACGCCAGCCGGGGTGCCTAAGCACCCCACACCACCGCCCTTCCCATCCCCCCCGCTCCTTCCCCGGGTCCCGCACGTGTCCACCGCCAACCCGCCCAAAAAATCTCCCGCCACCCCGCTCTGCTCGCTGCTGGAGAAGAACCACTTCATCCTGCGGCGGCTGCACTCGCTCTCGGGCATCGTGCCCATCGGCCTGTTTGTGTGCATGCACCTGTTCACCAACGCCCAGATGATCTGGGGCCAAGACAGCACCACCGGTGAAGGCACCTTCCAGCACGAGGTGGATTTCATCCACAGCATGCCGGCGCTGTTCATCATCGAGTGGAGCCTGTGGGGTGCCATCGCCTTCCACGCAGGCCTGGGCTTTTGGTACACGTTCACCGGCAAGCACAACGTCAAGCGTTACAGCTACGCCGACAACCTGCGCTACATGCTGCAGCGCATCACCGGCGTCATCGCCCTGGTGTTCATCTTCCTGCACGTGGCCACCCTGCGGTGGCGCTGGGACCTCTTTGGCTGGTTCACCCCGTTTTACGGCGAGGGCTACCAGGCCCCGGGCGTGCCCCACGCCTTTCACGACGTGCCCATGAGCCTGCCGCTCACCGCCTACGCCCTGCAGATCAGCTGGCTGGTGGTGCTGTTTTATCTGGTGGGCGTCACCGCCTCGGTTTACCACTGGTGCAACGGCCTGTGGACCGCGGCCATCAGCTGGGGCCTGACCATCACCACCGCCAGCATGAAACGCTGGGGCTTTGTGTGTGCGGGCCTGTTTGTTGCCCTCATGAGCTTCTTCGCCGCGTCGATGATCGGGGCGCTAAAGTTCGACCTAGGCCAAGACATGAGCGCCGACCAGATCGAAGTGTTCGAGCTGATCGTGCCCGAAAGCCGCATCCCGCTGGATGTGTCCAACCGCCCGTGACACCCCCCCTTTGATCGCCGACGCGCTCGGCCCCGCTCTCTCCCCACCGCACGCCAAGTAATCCGACCATGCCCGAAACCCACCCCAGAGTCATCGTTGTCGGAGGCGGCCTCGCCGGCCTCGCAGCCAGCGTCCGCATCGCCGAAGCCGGCACCCCGGTCGACCTGTTCAGCATGGTCCCGGTCAAACGCTCGCACAGCGTCTGCGCCCAGGGCGGCATCAACGCCTGCAACGACGTGGCCCGCCAGCAGGGCTACAGCGAGTGGCAGCACATGGACGAAACCCTGATCGGCGGGGACTTTCTCAACCACCAGCCGCCGGTGTATGAAATGGCGCACTTCGCGCCGCGGATCATCAACCTCCTCGACCGCATGGGCGTGCCGTTTAACCGCACCAGCGAAGGCATGCGCGACCTGCGCCTCTTCGGCGGCAGCTTGTTCAAGCGCACTCACTTTGCAGGCGCTAGCACCGGCCAGCAGTTGCTCTACGCCCTGGACGAGCAAACCCGCCGCTACGAGGCCGAAGGCAAGGTCACCAAGCACGAGCAGTGGGAGTTTTTGTGGCCCGTCACCGACGACCAGGGCCATTGCAAAGGCATCATCGCCCAAGACATGCGCAGCATGGAAATCAAAGCCTTCCGCGCAGACGCGGTGGTGATGGCCAGCGGCGGCAACGGCCTGATCTACGGCAAGTCCACCATGAGCGTGATCTGCAACGGCGCCGCCGCGGCCCGCTGCTATCAAGCCGGAGCCGACCTGGGCAACCCCGAGATGATCCAGGTGCACCCCACCGCCATCCCCGGCGAAGACAAGTGCCGGCTCATGAGTGAATCCGCCCGCGGCGAAGGCGGCCGGGTGTGGGTGCCCCGCAAGAAGCAAGACGACCGCCACCCCCTGGACATCCCCGAAGAAGAACGCAACTACTTCCTCGAAGAGAAATACCCCGGCTACGGCAACCTGGTGCCGCGCGACATCGCCACCCGCGAGATCTTCTGGGTGTGCCAAGAAGGCTACGGCGTGGGCGGCGAAAACCAGGTGTACCTGGACATCACCCACCTGCCCCAGGCCACCAAGAACAAGCTGGCCGCGATTCTCGAGATCTACGAGAAGTTCACCGGCGACGACCCGCGTGAAGTGCCCATGAAGATCTTCCCCGCGGTGCACTACACCATGGGCGGACTCTACACCACCTACGCACCCTACGACCCGGACACCGACACCATCACCCCCGCCAGCAGCCCCAAGCGCGAGCCTAACCAAGGCATGGCCTTCGGCGACCCGCAAAACATGATGACCAACCTGCCGGGGCTCTACGCCTTTGGCGAAAGCAACTACGCCTACCACGGCGCCACCCGGCTGGGCGCCAACGCCCTCTTGTCGTGCGTCTTCGACGGCCTGTTCAACGGCCTGTCGGTGGCAAACCACGCCAAGGCCGCGGGCTCGGGAGAAAACGGCACCCCCGCCGCCGAGCTGCCCCAGGCGCTCTACGACAAGTTCTTGAAGCAAGAACAAGACAAGCTGAACAAGATCACCGCCAGCACCGGCACCCAAGACCCGTACACCATCCACCGCGAGCTGGGCGTGGAGATGACCGCCGCCGCCACCGTGGTCAAAGAAGAAGGCCGCATGCTCCAGGCCCGCGAAAAGCTCGCCGAGCTGCGCGAGCGCTACGCCGACCTAAAAATCAGCGACACAGGCCACTACACCAACCAAAACGTAAGCTTTGCCCGGGCCCTGGGCGACATGCTCATCTACGCCGATGCCCTCTTGGAAGCCAGCCTCGCCCGCAAGGAATCACGCGGCAGCCACTACCGCAGCGACTACCCCGAGCGCATGGACGACGAGTTTCACAACACCAGCCGCGTGAGCTTCAACACCGGCTCGGGGCGGCCCGATATCAACTGGGAAGCCATCCCCAGCCCGCTGATCCCCCTGCGGCCACGCACCTACGGCAAAACCGACACCGCCAAGTAAAAGCAACGCCGCCCCCCGCAGACCAGAAAAGAACCGACGCCGGGCTGCCCGGGTCAACATGGCCCGCACAACAGGCCATCGCACAGCAAGGACTTTGCCCATGATCGCTCCACACACCCCCGAGAAAACCTTCCTCGTCCGCATCCAGCGCCAAGACGGCGAGTCGCAGCCGGCCTACTGGCAAGAGTTCGAAGTACCTGTGAAGCCGGCACAGAACATCATCAGCGTGCTGCAGTACATCGCCGCCAACCCGGTGACCACCAGCGGCGAGCAGGTTGAACCCGTCGTGTGGGACTCGGGCTGCCTCGAAGAAGTCTGCGGAGCCTGCACCATGGTCGTCGACGGCCAGGTGCGGCAGAGCTGCAGCTGCCTTGCCAACGAGCAGCTGGCCAAAACCGGCAAAGACCACATCGAGCTCACGCCGATGACCAAGTTCCCTGTGGTCCGCGACCTGTTCGTCGACCGCCAGCGGATGTTCGACAACCTCAAGAAGATCAAAGGCTGGGTGCCCATCGACGGCACCCACGACCTGGGCCCGGGCCCCACCGAAACCCCCGAACAGCAAGAAGAACGCTACGCCTACTCGCGCTGCATGACCTGCGGCTGCTGCCTGGAAGCCTGCCCGCAGTTCACCAAAGACAACGAGTTCATCGGCGCCCAGGCCATCGCCCAAGCCCTGTACTTCAACCAGCACGAAACCGGCAAGAAGCTCAAATCCGAGCGGCTCGACGAGCTCTCGGGCCCCGGCGGCGTGGCCGACTGCGGCAACGCCCAGAACTGCGTGAAGGTGTGCCCCAAAGAGATCCCCCTGACCCAGGCCATCGCCAAGGTCGGCCGGCAGCTCACCGTGCACGCGGTCAAAAGCTTCTTCTCGTCCAAGTAAAAGCCGCGGGCCGGGGTCCCGGAGCCCACGGCGCGGCGGTTCTGCTGGACTGCCCCGCCAAGAACCCCGCACATGCCCGATCACGAAAAGATCGACTACGTCGAGCTGCCCGCCCGGGAAATGGACGCCACCAAGCGTTTCTTCACCCAGGTCTTCGGATGGTCCTTCACCGACTACGGCCCGGACTACACCGCCTTCGAAAAGCAAGGCCTCGACGGCGGCTTCTACCGCTCTGAGCAAGCCGCCACCGCCGATCGAGGCAGCGCGCTGATCGTGTTTTATAGCGCCGCCCTCGAAGAAACCCAGGCCAAGATCCAGGCCGCCGGCGGCGTGGTGGCCAAGCCCATCTTCGACTTCCCCGGCGGCCGCCGTTTCCACTTCACCGACCCCAGCGGCAACGAATTCGCCGTGTGGTCGGATCCAGTCGGTGGCTAGGCCACGACCACACCACGTTGCTTGGCGGCCGGGATCGTCTTTTCACAAGCCCCCGATCACCGCCTGCCTTTTGGCACCGGATAGGTCAAGCGTGACCGAATGGCGCCCTCTTCATCGCGCTCCCAGGTCAAGTGAATCTGCGGACGTAGCTCGGCCGCCACCAGAGTCGGCGGCAGTTGCCCAGCCCCGCCGCCGGGCAGCACGCCGCCCACCAAGGTACGGCTTCGCTTCCGGCTGGCGGGCGCGGTCGGTGCCAGCGTAAAGGCCTGCGACTCTCCTTGATCGTCAACATAGCTGTACCACTTGTCATCGGTGGCGCTCAGCGTCTGCTTGCCCGCGTCACCGGTGTATCTCAGTTCAAACTTCGCCTCGATCAGCTGCGCCTTGAGCTTCTCCAACGTCTCGGGCCACGCCCCGTCGCCTCGGGTACGGGCCATGCCCGTGGCCAAGAACTGCATGCGATTCACCGCCTCACTGAAATTGTCGGGCTCAGCGCTTTTCAAAAAACGTTCCCAACGCCGGGCAAAAGGCGCGGTGTCCAGCGTGCCAAAAGCGGTGCGAAAAGCCACCGTGTGGTCCCGGCCGCCGCTGAGTCCCACCAAGTACTGCGAAAAAGCCTTGCGAAATCGCCCGTTGTCGCCGTGCGCCAAAAAATGCACGATCAACCACGACTGCGCGTACTGCAGCCCGCCGCGGGCGGTGCCCGAAGCCACCAGCCGGTTCCACTCGGCATGCGTGGTGTTCAACAAGGCGTCGAAGGGGATCGCCCGGCCGCGCTCCACCGCCTGTTGCACCGCGGCCAGACGCTCGCCATCCACGATGCCGGTGCGGAACTTGCCCGCCACCACAATCGAATGCTCGAAATACTCGGCCAAGCCTTCATTCACCCAGATCGGAAGCTCATCGCCCAGCCGGGCCCGGGCGAATTGATGAAAGCCCTCGTGCTGCAGCACCGCCAGGGTGCGCCCACGCGGGTGGCCTTCCACCCAGGTGGCCAGCCCCGTGGATGGGCCCCAAAAAAACACGCCCCCGCTCCCCACGCCGTTGATCCCCAGCTCCGAGAGCGTCTGCAGGTAGTCCTGTTTGGTGCGCAGCAGGTAAAGGTTTTGCGGCTTCTGCTTCTGCCCCCGCAACGACTGAAACCGCTTGCTATAGGACGCATACACCAAGTCCATGTGCGCCCCATACTCCGCGGCCTCGCCCCTGGGCAGGTTGGTGTGGATCCGGTAGAAGCGGCTGGTATAGGTCGACAAATCGGCCAGCCCGTCCGCCGCGGCGCTGGCCACGGCCAACACCCCCATCAACAACGCGATGCCACATGCCGCGCCATAACCGGCCCCCTGCCGCCGGAGAGCGAACCCGCGGGCAAACCCATCACGACACCCAGAACGCAAAGTGAAAAAAACCATGCCCCATCTTAACCCCACCCGCACACCCTCCACGCTTGAATCGCTCAGCAACTTCTGATCCGCATCAAACAAAACAGGCCCCCCGGCGTCAAAACCCCACACGCGACCCACTCACTCACGGCTGGCCCCGGCCCCATCCGATGTTACGTTTGTTCGTTCGCGTTCTCCCACCCGCTCACCCGGAAAGAGGTCACGCCCATGCCCACACCCCTGCGTCTTGATTGGCTCCGCCCCCTGGTTCGTTATGTCGACGACGAGCGGGCGGTGATCGACACCCACTTCGCCGCCCGCCCCCCAGTGGTGCACGGCCCGCACGACGCGGCCCCCACCCGCTACGCACTGGACGTGGAGATCACCCTCGACGGGGCCGACGGCTTCCACGACGAAGGCAGCACCCGGCTAACCATCGACGGCCACCGCGGGCACCTGCGCTTCGAGATCGTACACCCCGACCGTTGGTACCCCGCGGGCATGGGCCCCCAGCCGCTCTACCGCTTGGGCCTCACCGCTGGCGACAACCAGCGCGGCTTCGACCATTTGGAAACCGAGTTCGGCCTCACCTCGGTGCGCCGCGACCACGCCTTGGGACCCGACCTACCTCCGTGCTTGCTGGTCAACGGCCGCATCTGGTCGGTCCAAAACGTGCTGCCGCTCGATGCAGCCCACGCCGCGTCTCTGCTGCCCGCCCACGGCGAATCAGTCCTATTTATCCGCGACCACTACGGCGACGACAACCTGTATACCGCCGCCGACCGCGCGGGCATCCTCATCGTGCAGGCCATCCCGCTTGAACCCGACGGCCGCCTCAAACCCGCCGTCGCCGACGCCGTGGACCGCCTCAGCGGCCACCCCAGCCTCGCAGGCTGGTACGCCGGCCACCTGGGCGCCGCGGTCGACGACATCACCGCCGAACTCAAACGCCGCGATCCGGTTCACCCAGTGTTCAAAATCTTCCCCTTCGACGAAGCCGCTTAGATTTTGGCTTGGTGTGCGTGCCGCCCCGCACTTCCACGTCATGGGCACCGCAGTGACACAGCGGGCCAGCGGCGCGTCAACAGCCCATCAAGACCTACCCCGAACGTTATGGACGTCACAGAGCATCAGCCTGCAGATAGCTCTCACCACGACGCAAGTCAAAACGCGAAGGCGCCCATCGCAGCCAACCCGCAGCGCTCAGATCACTGTCGCATGCGCAGCGTTGCTGCAAAGACGCCAATCAATCCCGCTTGATTGACCTCATCACATCCAAGAAACTACGTTCTTGGTTTGTGAAAGGCCACCGCGTCCGGCCCAACCCACGCCCGCCCCAAGAGCCCGCCCATGCCCCTGCTCCAGTTCCAGCACCTGCTTCAGCTTCTCGTGATCTTGGCCACCTACGCCGCAGGCTGCTCGGCCTCCAAATCGCCGCCCACGACGGCCAACCCCGCCGACTCCACCGCGGAACACCCCCTCGCCCGCCCCAACATCATCGTCATCTACACCGACGACCAGGGCTACGGCGACGCCTCGGTGCAAAACCCCAACGCCAAGTTTCAAACGCCCCACCTCGACCGCCTCGCCCACGAAGGCATCCGCTTCACCAACGCCCACAGCGCCGACGCCGTGTGCACACCCTCGCGCTACGCCCTGCTCACCGGGCGCTACTGCTGGCGCACCACGCTCAAGCAAAAAGTCCTCGGCGCCGACCACCCCTGCCTCATCCCCGATCAGCGCGTCACCCTTGCCAGCCTCCTGCGCGAACGCGGCTACCACACCGCCATGGTCGGCAAGTGGCACCTGGGCATGGACATCCCCGGCGAAAAAGGCGACCGCGACTGGACCCAGCCCGTCCGCGACATGCCCCTCGACAAAGGCTTTGACTACTTCTACGGCATCCCCGCATCACTCAACTTCGGCGTGCTGGCGTGGTTTGAAGGCCGCTTTGCCCCGGTGCCCCCCACCCTCTTCACCGCCAAAAAACCCAACCCCCGCGCCGGCGACTACCTCATCGAGCCCCCCTATCAAAGCACCGCAGAAGACGCCCACGCAGTCCTGGGCCGCCCCCCCATCGAAGTCGCGCCCGACTTCGTCGACAACCAGTGCCTCACCCGCTTCACCGACCAAGCCATCGACTGGATCCAATCGAAAACCCACGACGCCAAGCACGGCCAGCCCTTCTTCCTCTACCTGCCCTACACCTCGCCGCACTACCCCGTCTGCCCTCTGCCCCAGTTCCAAGGCCAGGGCCAAGCCGGCGCCTACGGCGAATTCATGATCGAAACCGACCACCACATCGGCCGCCTCATGGACCACCTCGAAGAAGCCGGCCTCGACGACAACACCCTGCTCATCTTCTCCAGCGACAACGGCGCCGAAAACGCCTGGAAACGTCGCATCGAAGAGTTCGGCCACCACAGCAACGGTGTCTACCGCGGCGGCAAGCGCGACATCTACGAAGGCGGCCACCGTGTGCCCTTCATCGTCCGCTGGCCCGCAGGCATCCCCCAGCCCGGCCGCACCTGGGACGGGTCCGTGGGCCAGGTCGACCTGCTCGCCACCCTCGCCCAGCTCACCCACGCCCCGCTGGCCGACGACGCCGCCGAAGACAGCCACAGCTTTCTTTCTGTTTTACGCAACCCCGCCGCCGCCCACCAGCGCCTGCCGCTCATCAACCACGGCTTCAAGGGCCGCATGTCCGTCACCGACGGTCCCTGGAAGCTGATCTTCGCCCTGGGCGACCACGGCCAAGAGCTTTACCACCTGGGCGACGACCCCGCCGAACAGCACAACCTCGCCGACCAGCACCCCGACGTCGCCGAGCGCCTGCAGCAGCAAGCCACGCAAATCGTCCTCAACGGCCGCACCACCCCCGGCCCACCCCAACCCAACGACACCCCGCACTGGGACCACCTCACCTGGATCCCCCCCCACGCCTACGAAGCGCGGCAAGCACCGCTACGCAACGAGTGATTCATGAGCAGGGATGCCAAAAAAACCAAACTCTCATAACGCCAAGTTGAGTGGCGGGGGTTGATCGGTTTTCTTCAGCGCTCCCGACGCACCACACCGCTGCGTCGCCGACACCCAGATCGAAAGGCAAGACAAAACCAACGCAAGCCGCCGGGAGATCCGCGGCGACCATACATGCTCCCTGTGAGGTGACCGGGGAAAGCTGAGACCCCGCTCGGATGAACAGGGGTATACAACAGCACGTCTCAAATACCGCTCGCAAACCGAGCATCGCCCCTCTTTCCGCTGCCCCACATAGCTTCTCCCGTGTGCGCCGGGTCTGCAAAAAAAAGCATGCCGGGACACCCTTGGGTGACCCGGCATGCTGGACTGTTCAAGACCGATCAAACCACACATCGCTGCACGGAAAACCGATCAAACATCGTCTCGCATCAACGGCGAACCATAAACTTCAGCTGCGGCCGAGTGTTCCTGTCGCTGTTTTCACTGCTGTTGATCTGCACGCTGGTGTTGGTCGTGTTCCGCACAAAGAAACGGACGTTGTTGTTCCGTTCGTTATTGACGTGTCCGGTCACGTCCAGCTCGTAAAACCCGCGATAGCCCAGAGGCACCCGGTCCAAGCGCGAAGTGATCTGACTCGGCTGGTTGTCACCGGTGATACTACTTTCGTTGAAGTTCGACGTGCCGTAGACGTCCAGGTTGCCGATCTCATTGTTTCGCACGTAGAGCCGCAGCACCGCAGCACGCACCGTGGAACTGCCTGGGGTAGGAAATCTAAAGTAACCCCGACGCCGCAAGGTATTACTACCATTGCGAACCGTGATGACTGTGGACGAGCGGAAATTCCGGTCGTCGTCGCTGCCCTGACGCGTCTCGGCGTCGTGGCTGGCTCCAAAAACGGTGATTCTCTGACGCGGGCTCTGCAGGGCTGCGACGCCGATGCCTTCCTCGCCCGCTCCGGTGTAGTAAAGATAGAGCGAGCCGTCATCATCCTCAAACACGTCGGGGTCGCGCAGCTGGTTCACGTTGATTTGCTGACCACTCGCCGATGGGCTGGGCGTACGTTGCCCCTCTTCCCATCCACCCACCGCTCGCAGAAGCTCGGTGCCAGGAATATTGACGGACCAGTTGTTCCAGTTGTTGCCCAGGCTGATGTTGGAAAGGAAAATACGTTCCGGGCTGTCACCTCGGATCGAGTAGAAAAGCCGAAGGTTGTTACCACTTGTAAGCACACCTGAGTGACGGACACGCCGGCTGCCGGACACGGCATTGCGAATCAGGTTATTTGTCGTACGACTTTCCCACAAAGAAGGCAAACTATTGCCGTTGTAGTAGCCATTGGTGGGACCCCAAGGGTTGTTAAAGCTGCGGGCACGCACCGGACCACCATCGTTGTGCACGCCATACAGCGTGTTGCGGTTCTCGAACACCTTAAAGTAAGACGGCCCTAATTGAACCGGCTCGATGTCACCGCGACGGAACGTAAGCCCGTCATTGGACGTATTCACAAACGTGCGCTGCTGATCGGTATCCCGGCCGTTAAATCGGTAAGGGCCGCCGTGGTGAAAGTACATGATGATACGGTCGTCGTCTTCGTCCACGTGCACGTCGGGGGAGGCAATATGGTTGCGACGGAGCGAGATGCCTTCATCGATATTGATGTTCGTGTTGTTGCTGTCCAGCACGCCGCGGGTACCCACCGAAGCATTGGCACGGAACAAGGTGAAAGGGCCAAACGCGTCGCGCGAGTAAGCCATACGGATATACTCGCCGTCATGGTGCGCGAAATAGAGGTAGTAGCGAGCGTTGCTGTTGACCCTCTGATTGTTCGGGATAAACGAAGGGATACGGATTATCGACGGGCCGTTGATGTTGTCGCCATCAGGGCTACGGCGATTGGAGGGGAACATGTTCCGCTGAATGATCGGGTTGCTGTTGTTAAGCCGGATGACGTCATCCTCGTCAAACTGTGCTGAAGCTGATTGAGATCCCAGTCCCACCGCTGAAACCGCAACCAGAGCGGCAGCGATCTCCGTGCGGACTCTTACACTCAAAAAGAACTTAGCCTTAAACATTCTTACTCCAAAGGAAAGGGGGAAGGGGAGGGGGAGGGGGGTAAAGTCCGAGAGGGACAAAACAAAAAACGACTAAATACATAGTCATTCAATGGTGCGAATCACATTCGCGAGGGGATATAGGCAACACCCAAACCCTCTCGCGATTCGCGATTACTGTACCGATTAATACCGCGGTGTGCTACAAAAATTTGCATGTAAAAATAGCTAATTCTGCTGTTTTTCGTCAACTTTTCGCTGTCCGCGAATTTAAAAGCTTTGAAATAAATACCGGGGTTAAACCTGAGTTTTGAGGTGAAACCAAAAACGCGATTCCAGATCACGCTTATCTATATTAGACACAATGAATACAATGAATGTATTAAAAGGCATTCGCGTGTCGCCAGCCACACGCGACGGAGTTGGAGTGCTACCAAATCCCGTGCCATCTGATATGAGAGTCTCAATCGGCCACACCGGCCAGGAGCCTCCCAATGTCCAAACCCAAGAAACGTAAACGCC
>JALZVY010000137.1 GCA_023300125.1 Phycisphaera sp. | reverse complement strand
AATCGCTTAATAGCTGATGGCCTCGAATTGATTGAAACAGAATGGTGTGTTGATTTTCACGAAACCGAGTGGGATAACCCTGGTGATTCTCATGAAGATAATTTGGCCAACGAAGCACGCCGCAGCGGCGAAATTCAATACGGCACTTTTCATACATGGGGTCGCGATGCACCGGATGCGACCTAGCCACCGGCTGTAGTTGACCGGCGACGCTCGCCAGTAGAATGGTGCTGTCGGTGCCACGCAGGCCAGTAACTGAGCGGATTAATGTTAGACCAAAACTTGAAGCGAGCACTCATCATTATGGGCATCTTCTCGACTCTATTCGGCTGCAAAAACGAATCGGAAATGGATGCGCCGCCTGCATCTGAAGTTCATCACATCACAGCTCAGATCAACCATCACTTGATGCCTGTTGATCGCGGAGACCTATATGAAGATCCACTCGACGAGGCTCTTTCTGCTGAAGGACTCGGTGAGACTTCTGGTGGCGGTACGATGCAATCGAAGTCAGGAGAGATCGATTTCATAGACGTTGAAATTGATCTGACGGATCTTGAGCGGGGAGTGCCGTTCGTCATCTCGAAGCTAGAAGACCTTGGCGCGCCTAAGGGTTCGATTCTGCGAGTGCGTGACACCGAACCTGCCAGAGAGATCCCATTCGGGAAAGCCGAGGGTGTCGGAGTCTATTTAGACGGAGTTAATCTCCCAGATGAAGTCTATAAGGAATCCGACGTCAACGTTGTGATCAAAGAACTCAATAAGAGTGTCGAAGGGCATGGCGAAATGCAATGTTACTGGCAGGGAAACACCGAGACGGCGTTGTATTTCTACGGAGATGATGCCCAGATGATGGCTGTCCTAATGAAAGAATTTCTGGATTCCTACCCGCTGTGTAAGGACGCAAGAGTAGTCACCATCGCGCCCAAACAACTGCAGGACTAAGCCGTTTTCGCAGTGGTCTTGCCCCGCCACAGCCCTTGCGGGGATCACGGAGAGCACGGAGAAGCGGAGGCCACGGAGAAAGGCAGAGATGTCGGGGGGCTGCCCGGCCTTTTGCCTTGTGGCCTTTCACCGTGGCCTCCGTGATTCGCGAAGCGATGTCTTGCGAACTCGCGCAGTGTGGAACGAGTCCGGGGCTTTGGCGTACCATCGCCGCCATGTCTACGCTCGAAATCAACACGTTTACCCTCGGTGACTACCAGACCAACTGCTATGTGGTGTCGGATTCGACGACCCGAGAATGCTGGCTGGTGGATACGGGCCAGGGGCCAGGGGACATGATCGCGCATGTGCAAGACGCGGGGCTGACGCCGGTGGCGGTGGTGCTGACGCATGCGCATGTGGATCACATTGCGGGGCTGGCCGAGGTTTTGGAGGCGTTTCCGGGGTTGGAGGTGATGATCCACGAAGACGAGTGGGGCTTCCCGGAGGATGCGGCGAAGAATCTGTCGGTGTTTCTGGCCACGCCGGTGGAGGCGCCGCCGGCGACGCGGAAGCTGGTGCACGGCGAGACGTTGACGCTGGGGGGGCTGACGTTTGAGGTGCGGCACACGCCGGGGCACAGCCCGGGGGGGATCTCGCTGGTGGAGCACGCGGCGGGGGTGGCGCTGGTGGGCGATGCGCTGTTTGCCGGGTCGATTGGGCGCTATGACTTTCCCACTAGCGACGGACGGGCGCTGATCGCGGGCATTCACCGCGAGTTGATGACGTTGCCCGATGAGGTGCGGGTGCTTAGTGGGCACGGGCCCGAGACGACGATCGGGCGCGAGCGGGTGGGGAATCCCTACCTGCGCGAGTCAGGTACGTAATAAGCGTGCGTGAGTTAGGCGTGTAATAAGCCTGCGCGCGTCAGGTCTTGAATAAGCCTGCGTGAGTGCGTGCTGAGGCAATGCTGCCCAGGGCTTACTCCTTGATCCGAAACGTTGCCCGGATGGGCAGGTGGTCGGACCCGCTGGTGAGTGGGCCTTGGGGCAGCACCGCGGCGGAGTCCGGGACGTAGCGCTGGGTCATGGCGGGGGCGGTGAGGAGGTAGTCGAAGGTGACCGGGGGGTAGCGGTCGCCGCCGGGGTGGGTGACGCGCTGGGCGTCGGTGAGGGCGTCGTGGACGTCGGTGAGCAGGATGGATCCGTCGGCTTCGGGTTGGCGCAGGTGGGCCATGGCGGGCCAGGGGCGGTCTTGCGCGGGGCGGGTTTCGTAGGCGCTGTTGAAGTCGCCGGCGACCATGGCGAGCACGCCGGGGTCGGCGGCGACTTGGTCGCGGAGGATTTGTTTGATGCGCATGGCTTCGGCGGTGCGCTTGCGTTTGGAGTGGGTGTCGCCGGTGCGGCTGCGGTTGCTTTTGAGGTGGACGTTGTAGACGTGCAGCGGGCGGTCCAGGCCCACGTCGAGGGTGAAACGCAGCAGGTCGCGTGCGAAGCGGTGGGGCTCGTCGGGGGCGTCGGGGTGGGTGAACCACTGCAGGCGGTGGCTGGTGATCTGGGTGATGGGGTAGCGGCTGAGGCAGCCCAAGAGGATGCCGCGGGGGTCGTTGCCGGGCACCGCGGCGATGTAGTCGTAGCCGGCGTCGGGCAGGAACTCTTCGACCAGGGCGGTGAGGAGCTGCTCGTGTTCGAGTTCTTGCACGACCAGGACGTCGGCGTCGAGGGCTTTGATGGCGCGGGCGAGATGGCGGACGTCGTCGCGTGACTTGACCTTGGTGGTTTCGTCTTTGGTGTAGGGGTTGTCCCAGACGTCGAAGACGTTTTGGAGGTTGTAGGCCCCGACGGTGAGGGTGTCGGGGGCGACGGGGCGGTCGGCGGCGAGCTGGGCGCGGGCGGGGGCCGCGAGCAGGATGAGCAGCAGAAGGGGGCCAGCCAAGAGGGTGCGCATGGCTCAAGTTTAGAGCGCATGGCGTCAATACTGAACGTGTGCGCTTGCTGCGTTGGGCGGAAATTTTGTGGCGCTAGGCGCTGGTGCCCGAGCGTGCCGCGGCCCAGAGGCTGAGCTGGTGCAGGGCAAACAGCCGGTGGTGGTGGTCGCGTACGCCGCTTTGGTGTTCTTCGAACAGGCGGTTGATCGGGGCTTGGGCCAGGCCCAGGGCTTGGAGGCGGCCGTCGGTGAGGCGGGCGTGCACGGCGTCTTTGAGGGTGGTGCGCAGCCACGTGTCCAAGGGGATGGCGAAGCCGGCTTTGGGGCGCTTGGCGATGTGCTCGGGCAGGTGCCGGGCGGCGACCTCGCGCAGCAGGCCTTTGGGGCGGCCTTTGGGCATGAGCACGGCGGTGGGCAGGTGGCCGGCGAGGTCGCAGACGGCGGTGTCGAGCAGGGGTGAGCGGACTTCGAGCGCGACGGCCATGGAGGCGCGGTCGACTTTGCGCAGCAGCACATGGGGCAGGTAGTGCTGCAGGTCCCAGCGCATGGCGGCGTGGGCGCGGTCGGGCCATTCGGGGAAGCCGGGCAGGGCTTGGGGGGCTTGGGGCACGTCAAGGGCGGGGCACAGCTCGGCGATCTGCGTTTCGGTGAACAGGTGGATCATCGAGCGGTACTGCGCGTCGGGGCCTTGGGCGCCGGCCCGCGCGGCTTGCACCAGGCGGCCCAGGCGCGAGCGCCGCGACTTGGGCGGGCCGTCGGAGACTGGCAGGGCGCGAACCCACCAGCGGTGGCGGCTAAGCAGGTTCATGGCGCGGTAGCGGTCGTAGCCGCCGAAGAGCTCGTCGCCGCCGTCGCCCGAGAGCGCGGCGCGGAAGTGCTCGCGGGCGGCGCGGCACAGCCAGTGCGTGGGCAGCACCGAGCTGTCGGCGGTGGGTTCGCCGCCTTGGGCCATGAGGTGTTCGAGGTCTTGGGCGGCGCTGTCGGGGTGGGTGGCCAGCACGGTGTGGTCGGTGCCCAGGTGCTCGGCCACGGCCTGGGCGTAGGCGGTTTCGTCGTAGGCGGTGTCGGGCATGGCCACGCTGAAGGTGCGCAGCGGCCCGCCGCCGAGCTGCTTGAGCCGCTTTTGGGCCAGGGCGGCGACCAGGGACGAGTCGATGCCGCCCGAGAGGAAGCAGCCCAGGGGCACGTCGGCTTCGAGGCGAGCGCCCACGGCTTCGCCCAGCACTTCTTCGAGGGCGTCGGCGGCGCCCAGGGCGGTGGAGTGCTTGGAGATCGGCGGCGGACGCCAGTAGACGGTTTCGTCGGCGTGGCCGTCGGCGGTGAGGGTGAGCGAGGTGGCGGGGGCCAGCTCGTGCACGCCCGGGGCCAGGGTTTGCTCGCCGGTGTAACCCAGGGTGAGGTAGGTGTGCAGGGCGTGGGGGTCGGCTTTGAGCGCGGGGCGGTCGATGCCGGCGTCGAGGGTGGCGGGCAGGCTGGCGAAGGCCAGGCCGCGGCCGTCGGGGTTGCGGCGGATGTACAGCGGTTTTTTGCCCACGCGGTCGCGGCAGAGAAACAGCCGCCGGTTGTCGGCGTCGTAGACCGCGAAGGCGAACATGCCGTGCAGGTGCTTGGGCAGCTGGTCGCCGAAGGCGCGGTAGCCGTAGAGCAGGGCCTCGGTGTCCGAGTGGTCGCTGCGAAAGTCGTAGCCGCGGCGTTCGAGTTTGCGCCGCAACTGGCGGTGGTTGTAGATCTCGCCGTTGAACACGAGCGTGAGTGGCCCGCAGCGGGCCGCGGCGCCCGCGGCGGGGGTGGTGCTGCCTTGCGGTCCGGCGCCCGCGTCGTCGCCGGGGGCCAGGGTCATGGGCTGCTGGCCCGAGAGCACGTCGATGATGGCCAGCCGGCGGTGGACCATGCCGCAGGCGCCGGCGAGGGTGATGCCTTCGCCGTCGGGGCCGCGGTGGGCCAGGTGGTCGGACATGGCGCGGAGGCGCGCTTCATCGGGTGGGTGGCCGTCGAAGCGAACTAGTCCGGCGAATCCACACATGGCTTGGTCAGGGGTTGCGAGGGGATGGGTTGAACCGCAGAGACGCAGAGTGGGCCAAGGAAGGCGCTTCGCGGAGGGGGCTCGGTTTTTTTAGACGGCTGGTTTTCGTGTTCGCCGCCTGTTGCATGGGATAGCTTACGCGCCGCCGTTTCGCTTACGCAAAACCGCGGTTTTTTTGCCAAGTGCCTTTTTGCCTTGCTTGGCGTTCTTGGCGTTCTTGGCGGTTAAAAATCTTCGCTTTCGCGATTAGGCCGAGGGCTGCACCTTCAGCGACAGCTCTTTGAGCTGCTTGTCGTCCACCGCGGCGGGGGCGTCGGTCATCAGGTCGGCGCCGGCCTGGGTTTTGGGGAAGGCGATCACGTCGCGGATGTTGCTGGTGCCCACCAGTTGCATGACGGTGCGGTCCAGGCCGTAGGCAAGCCCGCCGTGTGGCGGGGCACCCAGACGCAGGGCGTCGAGCAGGAAGCCGAATTTTTCTTGGGCTTCGTCGTCGCTGATGCCCAGCATGGTGAAGACTTTTTTCTGCGTGTCGGGGCGGTGGATACGGATGCTGCCCCCGCCCATCTCGCTGCCGTTGAGCACCAGGTCGTAGGCCTGGCTCTTGATGCCTTTGATGACCTCGGGGTCGGTGCTGGTGAGCTTGTCGAGGTCTTCGTCGTTGGGGGCGGTGAAGGGGTGGTGCAGGCTGTGCCAGCGGCCGCCTTCGGGCAGGGTGCGGTCTTCGGTCCACTCGACCAGGGGGAAGTCGACGACCCAAAGCCAGGCGTCTTGGTTGGGGTCGATCAGGTCCAGGTCGTGGGCGAGCTTGATCCGCAATTCGCCCAGCACGCGGGCGACGGTGGCGGGGTTCGCGTCGACACCGAAGCAGATCAAATCGCCGTCTTGGGCTTCGAGCTTCTCGACCAGCTGGGGGGCGACTTCGG